>JANOUN010000372.1:0-5424 GCA_031416875.1 Planctomycetota bacterium
TCACCGGCGATCGATCTGCTGGAGATCTCCGCACCGCTGGATTGAGTACGGCCGAACGCGCGCGATTCCCGTAGCTTGGACATTCTTGTCCGAGTCCTCGCCCAAAAATATTCCATGACCCCATTTTCCACAGCGCAAGAACGGTCGCTTCGAACGCGATTGCTGGCGATGCGACGGACATGAATGTCCATCCTGCGTGCCTGACGCAGCCATTGGTGCCCGGCGAAACATGCGAATTTCGCATTCCAGAGCCAGTCTGCCGTTTACTTACGTTGGCTCGACTTTCATCATGGGCTTGGAAAAGGGGTCAGGAACCAATAGTGCGGAGCACCCTTTGGGCCATTTGGCTATTGGTTCCTGACCCCTTTTCCAAGCCAAGCCGGACAAACCATGATGCTGCGGATTCTGATCACTTTGCAATTTCTGGCGTGCTTCTCTGTCTGTGCGAGGTCCGACCAGAGTTCAACGCCGCAGGAAGCATTACGCTCGAATCCTCCCCATGTGTTTGCCATCACGGGTGCCATGATCGTGTCGCATCCGGACGCAATGGCTGAACCCGCGACGATTATCGTGCGACACGGCAGGATCGAAGCGATCGGTGCGGACGTCAAAGTCCCTGCAGACGCGCGAGAAATCAATCTCACCGGGAAGACGATTTACGCTGGCTTCATTGACGCCTATTCTGAACAAACAATCTCGACCGAACGCCTCAACGGTTCCGCGCGGTACTGGAACGGTCAGGTCACACCACAGCTTTCTGTCGCGGATCAGCTTCCCGCCAATGCCGATCTCGCCGTGCTTCGCACGCAGGGATTCGTGGCACAGCTTGTCGCTCCGACCGACGGCGTAATCAAAGGTCGCAGCGCGCTGGTGGCCCTGACCGGGACCGATGCCAATACCGCGCTGCTGGCCGGCAATATCGCTCAGCACCTGCAGTTGACGGTATCGCGGCGAGGCCGAGACGGATACCCCGGAAGTCCCATGGGTGCCGTCGCGCTGGCTCGGCAGGCCATGTACGATGCACAGTGGTATCGCGAGGCACAAGCCGCCTTCGCGGCGGACAATTCACTTCAGCGTCCGGAACACAACGACGCACTCGCCGCGTTGCAGCTCGTCATCGCCGGTTCCATGCCGATGATCCTATCGGCATCGAACGAACAGTTCGTCCTGCGCGCCGACCGTTTCGCGGCCGAGTTCGGTCTGGCACTGATTATTAAAGGGAGTGGCAAAGAATACCGTCGGTTGCCGGAAATCGCAGCGACAAAACGATCGCTGATTCTGCCACTTGCATTTCCAAAACCACCCAACGTTGCCACTCCGGAGGCCGCACAGGATGCCACGCTGGAATCGCTGCTGCACTGGGATATCGCACCTGAAAATCCAGCACGGGTTGACGCTGCGGGAATTCGCTTTGCGCTGACAACCGATGGATTGACGTCCAAAAAAGACTTTCTGAAAAGTCTGCGAAAGGCCGTCGAACGCGGTCTGTCACCGTCATCCGCGCTGCGAGCCCTGACAGTGAGTCCGGCGCAAATGCTGGGCGTCGAGAATCAGCTGGGCACACTGGAAGCAGGCCGACCCGCCAGTTTTGTAGTGACCGACGGCGATCTCTTCGAAAAGGAATCGAAGATCGTCGAAACATGGGTGGACGGCCTGCGGTTTGAACATGCTCCTGAGGCCGCTCGCAAGGCGGACGGGCACTTTGAACTGCAGATCGAGAAGGTCGCTGAGTTTCCGGATCGGCTGTACATGGAAATCATCGACACCGACGGAAAGCTCAAGGGCCGCGTTTCTCGACAGCCAGTGCCAAAGGCTGACGACCGAAAGTCGAAGCGTGAAGCAGCGAAGGACGAAACGGCCACTGAAGAAAATGACGCAACCGCCGGAGAAGGCAAACCATCGTCGGCCGATGATGCCAGCCCTGATTCCGAGGACAAACCGGAGGAGGAAGCAGACGACGACAAGAAGCCCAAAGAGATCCTCACTCTCGACGGCGTCCAGCTCCACGACACGGCGTTGTCGGCGACATTCAATGGTAAGGACTGGGGCGTTGATGGCGTCATTCGAATCTCGCTCACATTGACAGAAAAAAATGCCGGGCAAAAAGACCGCGCCGCGGCAATTGGCAGCATTGTCTGGCCGGATGGCAGTTCGGCCATCACCAGCGCAGTGCGTGTCGATGCTCCGACTGAGCCTGAAAAGCCGGAAGAGGTGAAATCCGAAGCAACTGCTGAGGAGAAGAGCGATGACAAGAGCGACGAGATGGACGACGACAAGAAGCCGACAAACGCTTCGTTCGAGATCAATTATCCGCTTGGAGCCTTCGGCCGAACTGAACCACCGGCTGTTTCAGGAGCAGTGGCGTTCATACATGCAACCATCTGGACGTGTGGCCCGGAAGGCATCATCGAAGACGGCACGCTGCTGATCGACAACGCAGGAATCGTGGCCGTCGGCAAAGATGTGGCAATCCCCGAGGGAACTCAGATCATTGACGTGCAGGGCATGCACATTTCGCCCGGAATCATCGACTGTCATTCCCACATGGCGACGGATGGCGGAGTCAATGAAGGCACTCAGGCCATTACCTGCGAAGTCCGCATCGGTGACTTCGTCGATGCCAATGACATCACGATTTATCGTCAACTGGCAGGCGGTGTCACCGCCGCCAACATTCTGCACGGGTCGGCGAATCCGATCGGTGGCCAGAACCAGGTCATCAAACTTCGCTGGGGCATGACGGGCGAAGACATGAAGTTCGCCGAAGCACCGCAGGGAGTGAAATTTGCTCTCGGCGAGAACGTCAAACAAAGCAATTCGCAGAAAGCCACATCACGTTATCCTCAGACACGCATGGGAGTCGAACAGCTGTTCCGCGATTCGTTCGAAGCCGCGCGTGACTACGCAAAAAAGATGGACGCGTGGCAGACGGATCGCCGTGGACTGCCTCCGCGGCGTGACCTCGAACTGGATGCATTGCGTGAGATCGTGGAAGGGCACCGCTGGATCCATTGTCACAGCTACCGCCAGGATGAGATCCTTGCCCTGCTGCGCATTCTGGAAGAGTACGATGTCACGATCGGAACATTCCAGCACATTCTGGAAGGCTACAAAGTCGCTGACGAAATGGCGAAACATGGCGCCATGGGGTCAGCGTTCTCAGACTGGTGGGCCTACAAATTTGAAGTCTCTGATGCGATTCCGCACGCCGGTGCGCTAATGCACAAGCAGGGAGTCGTCGTGTCATTCAACTCCGACGACGGCGAATTGGCACGGCATCTGAACCAGGAAGCCGCCAAGGCGATCAAATACGGCGGCGTCCCGCGGGAAGAAGCACTGAAATTCGTCACACTCAATCCCGCCCGGCAGTTGCGAATTGAACATCTGGTGGGATCTCTGGAACCGGGCAAACACGCGGACTTCGTCGTCTGGAACGGTGACCCGCTTTCCAACTTCACACGCTGTGAACAGACATGGATCGATGGACGCCGCTACTTTCATCGCGATGAGGATGCTCAGATGCAGGCACAGTCGCTGCAGAAACGAAACACGTTGATTCAGAAGATTCTGTCATCCCGGGAAGAAATGCGAAAAGTCGGGGAACTCGATTCCGATCCCGCCGCGCTCTGGCCCCGGTATGACGAATTTTGCCACCACTTCAACCATCAAAATGACAAGAATTGAAAAGCGATGAGGTCGGCAGACGCCATCAGGCATTGGTTTCGGTGAGTGCGTTGACCGGAATGCGAGTCGCGGAGCGACGTCGCCTACGTAGCTCAGTCGCTCCGCGACTGAGACTCACTTGGCCAACTGACGGATTTCTAATCGCATATGACACCAGAAAATCGCTCAACATTTTTCGACAAAGTCTCAATCCTGACTGAACCGGATCCCTCAATATGACTCCCTCGCTGCTATTCAAACGGCTCACAGCCTGCCTCTTCGCCGCAGTCATACCTGCCACCGCTCTCGCCTCCGACCAGATCCCCGGTGCGCCGCAGAAAAAGCCGATTGCATTAGTCAACGGCGTGCTGCACCCGATCAGCGGACCGGCGATTGAAGACGGCACATTGATTTTCGACAACGGCAAAATCGTGGACCTGGGACGTCGCATGAAACCGCCGGAAGATGCGGTAGTGATTGATCTCCAAGGTCAACACGTCTACCCCAGCCTGATTGAATCTCATTCGCACATGGGGCTGACAGAGATCTCGTCGACACGCGCCACGCTCGATATGACGGAGATCGGATCGATCAATCCGAACGTGAGTGCGCATGTGAGTGTGAATCCTGACAGTGAGCTGATCCCCGTCACCCGCGCGAATGGCGTGTTGATCGCGGTCAGTGCCCCTTCGGGCGGTCTTGTCAGCGGCAAGGCGAGCGTGCTGCAACTGGATGGCTGGACGTACGAAGACATGACACTGAAGCCGGACTGTGCGCTGATGATCAACTGGCCCAGAACGTCACCGGTGATGACGCCCGGCCCGGCTCCTGAGCCGGAAGGGCATCTTGAGGACAGGGATGGAGAACGAGTCCAGGCCCTTAAGGATCTGCGTGCACTTTTTGAAAACACGCGAACGTACATCAGAGCCCGTGCCGCCAATCCGGCGGATCAGCCGTTCGACAGTCGCCTGGATTCCATGATCCCGGTGGTCGAAGGTCAGGTACCGCTGCTGATTGCGGCGGACCGCGCGAACCAGATTCAGGCGGCAGTCGCATTCGGAGTTGAACAGAACGTGAAAATCATACTGCTGGGCGGGCATGATGCAGAGATGTGTGCTGAGCTGCTGCGACGTTACGACGTGCCCGTGATTGTCGATGCCGTTCACAAAGATCCGCGACGCGACCACGAAGAATACGATTCGTCCTACACGCTTCCCGAACGTCTGCGCCACGCCGGAATTCGGTTCTGCATCTCCGGAACCGGTCGATCTGAGACATGGAACACGCGCAATCTCCCGTATCAGGCCGCAACAGCAGCGGCGTATGGTCTGCCTTACGAAGACGCTCTGCGATCAGTCACGCAGTACCCGGCTGAAATCCTGGGCATCGCAGATCGTGTCGGGACGCTGGAACGAGGCAAGGACGCCACACTGTTCGTGAGCGACGGCGATCCTCTGGAAACCGAAACGCTGGTCACGGCCGCATGGATTCAGGGGAGAAAGGTGGATCTCACCAGTCGCCACACACAACTGTATGAAAAGTACCGTACGAAGTACCGTCAGTTGAAGAATCAACGATGATTTGGGTGCAGTCGCCGATTTCGGTAGGTCCTGCTTGCCGAGCTCATCTTTACCCGGAAAAAGTTACAAGTCTTAGCACAATTTACAAAGCTCGTGATCGTGGATCAGCGGATTTGCTGTGATTTAGCAGTTGGCGCTGATTGGCGTCGGTATTGCGGTATGTCCGGGAGTTGCCACTCAC
>JANOUN010000373.1:0-5093 GCA_031416875.1 Planctomycetota bacterium
CGATAAGCGATGTCGAGACGTTTGAAGAACCTGAGCCAATTCCATGACCGTCGATGGACATAAAAAAACTCGGCAAGTGACACTTGCCGAGCCTAACCAGCCGGGATGAACGATTGATGTTTCATCGTTTCAGTGATGGCCACCGTGTCCACCGTGTCCACCGTGTCCACCGTGACCGCCGTGTCCACCGTGACCGACGTGTCCGCTGTGTCCGCCGTGTCCGCCGTGGTGACCGCCGTGGTGACCGCCGTGGTGACCGCCGTGTCCGCCGTAGTGACCGCCATGACCGCCGAAGTAGCCACCATGGCCACCTGAATGCCCACTGTGACCACCGTAGTAGCCGCCATGACCTCCTGAATATCCTCCATGACCGCCGTAGTAGCTGCCGTGCCCAACGTTGTGATTGTGCCCAAACCCAATCCTGATTCCGCTGCTGTAACCGTATGACGGCTGTACATACGCAGACCGATACTGCGGAGCGTAGGAGTATGCTGGCGCGTAAGAATATGCTGGAGACGCATATCCATAACCGCCGCCGTAGCCACAGCTTTGAGCGTTAGCAGTTTGGGTCATGCCAAACATCGCGATTGCCGGTATTGCAATTGTGATCATCAAAATCTTGTTCATGATTCAACCCTTTCAAACAAACTGAGGGAAACCTCTTTCGCGTCCTGCGGAATGGAGAACCCCATTCCTCTTCGTCTGAGTTCTATATGCAAGGCCCATGCCGTAGATCGGCAGTTTCTGCCGGATGCCATGTTTTTGCTGTAGTAATGTGATTGAAACGAAAACGTGGCAGTCAGGTGAAAATGGGGAGGCCGCCAGATTTGTCGTCAAAAGAACAGCAAATGGTATCGGAGTGATATCACAAGTGACGCAGTTGCGGGGAAGCATCCGGAATAGAAATGAACAGTTTTCGGCGGTAAACGCGGTCTTGTTGCGGTGAATCTGATCCAAACGATTGACGCTGGCCCAAGTTTTGCTGTAGGCTGGCTGATTAGATTGCATCATGGATGTTTGAAGATCAGTTGCGATGATTCCTTGGCTCTTGTCGAAGTAGAAGTCATACCAAGTTGCTATATTGCGGTGAACGACCCCGCATTCTAGGATTCATTACGGGCGGAGCGTATCTCCAGGGAGATTTGCGGGATGTGGGGCAAGTTGATTGTTTCAGTAATATTGCTGCCGATGCTGGTTCACAGCATCCTTGGCTGTTGCTGGCACCACGCCCATTCCGAATGCGATCTTCCCTGCGAGCATTCGACGGCTGAATCACACGCTGGTCATCGACACGCTCACGATCAATGCCCCGAAAGCAGTGATACATCTGTCCCCGCGCGAGGTGAACACAACGAATTGTGTGACGATGTGCGTTGTGTCTATCTTGGGCCTAAGCCGGTTCAAAACGCGTTTGCGTTGGATCGACAATTGCAGGTCGCAGCATTGGACTCTTGTTGCATTCTGATTTTCGGTGCGACAGTCACACCGTCGAGAAACGCGCAACAAAGCCTTGAAGATCCCACTTCATCGCAGCACCGCGCGCTCACCCAGGTCTGGGTTGTCTAAAAACTGCCGACCATCGTGCCATGATGGTTGTTTGTGACTCCAGCGATGAACCGCATTTGCGGAATCGTATTTGAGTCCTCCGCATTTTTTCATTTCAATTTGACGCACGCCATTGCGCTGCGGGTTGAGTGAGGCAGTTATGATTTCATTAAAAGATGCCTTGCGCTCCAGGTGGATTCTGGGCGTTGCCATAGTGACATTGATTGTGATTGGTTTTGCAACGCATTCAATATGGTGGGAACCAGGTCAGAACTGGGTACGTGCCACAATCACTGGCAATCGTAAAGTGTCGTCTCTGGACAGCCATGATCATGGCAGTGCAGGCGGCGAAGATGCTCACGCGCATGAAGGGCATGACCGCGGGCATGATGACGCGACTTCACTGGAATTGTCGGCTCAGGCTCAGGGAAACATCGGTCTGACGCCGGAGTACCTGCAGCCGATTAAGCTGGAAACGTTTCGGCGGACCATCACTGTGCCGGGGATCATTGTGGACCGTCCCGGAAGAACTCGCGTTGAAATCTCAACTCCAATGGCTGGAGTCATCACGCATGTTCATGCCGTTCAGGGCGAAGCGGTGAAACCTGGTACATTGCTGTTCGAACTTCGCATCACGGCTGAAGAGCTGGTTTCGACTCAAACCGATCTTCTGAAGAGCGTGGGGGATCTGGACGTTGAAAATCGAGAGATCGAACGACTCACCAAAGTATCGGAATCCGGTGCTGTTTCGCAGAAGACTCTGCTCGAACGCAAGTACGCAAAAGAGAAGCTCGAAGTTCTGATGAACGCTCAGCGTGAAGCGTTACGGCTGCATGGTCTTTCGGAACGCCAGATTGACGACATTGCCACGAATCGCCGATTGCTGCGCGATCTGCAGATCGTTGCCCCAGGCCCGGATACACATGGATCGGAAGAACTGAAACTGTCCGGGCATGACGTGCGCCCCGTGTCTCTGGTGAAACAGGATGCTCAACAGGAGAAAGCTGAGCACGGACATGCCGAATCGACTTCCGGGAATTCTTCACCCCTGATTCTTCAGGAGGTGCTGGTTCACAAAGGCGAAACAGTTGCGGCTGGTGCCACGTTGGCGGTACTCGCCGACTATTCCGAGCTGTACATCGAAGGACGAGCTTTTGAACAGGACGAAGAGATGCTGTCCAATGTCGCCGAGATGGGCTGGAAAGTGGCGGCGTCATTTGAGAAGCCAGGGCACCAGTTAACGCGGATTGAGAATCTCGATCTGATCTATTCGGCCAGTGAGATCGATTCTGAGTCGCGATCGCTGTCGTTCTTCGTTCGGCTTCCGAATGAGGTCGCACGCGAGACCCCGTCACCGAACGGCCAGCTGTTTCTCGACTGGAAGTATCGGCCAGGGCGACGTCTGCAGCTGCTGGTCCCGGTTGAAGAGTGGGTCGATCAGATTGTGTTGCCGGTCGAAGCGATTGCTCGCGAAGGGGCTGAGTCATTCGTCTTTCAGCAGAACGGCGAACACTTCGACCGGGTCGCGGTGCAGGTGACGTATCGTGATGCGACGCATGTCGTGCTGAAGAGTGACGGCTCGATCTTCCCTGGCGATGTTGTGGCACAACGCGGGGCTCATCAGATGCAGATGGCATTGAAGAACAAGTCCGGCGGCGGAGCAGATCCACATGCCGGGCACAATCATTGAAATGTCGATTTTGGAGTTTTGATTTTCGATTGGAAACCAGCTTGTGCGCAGCGGCACTTCTGTTGGAGCCAACTACCGGGCAGCGTGTCGTGGACGCTCAAAGGCGGAATTCATTGCCAAACTCGGAATCATGGTCGCTTCCCGCAAAACCGCTGGCACCAAATAGTCAAATCGTCATTCAAAAATCGAAAATCAAAAATGCTCAACTCCATTATTCGATTTGCTCTGCATCAGCGAATGCTGGTCATCGCGATCGCACTTTTCTTTACCGGCTACGGAACATTCCTCGCGCTGCGAATGCCAATTGACGTGTTTCCGGACCTGAATCGTCCGCGCGTCGTCGTCATGACCGAAGCGCCGGGGATGGCACCTGAGGAAGTTGAAGCACTCATCACGTTTCCGATCGAGACGGCTCTGAACGGAGCGAACGGCGTGGAAGCCGTCCGCAGTTCTTCCGGAGTCGGGATCTCTGTGATCTATGTCGAGTTCGCCTACAACACCGACGTGTTTAACGACCGGCAGGTTGTCAACGAGCGACTTCAGCTTGTGACGGACCGACTTCCCGAGGGAGTGAAACCGCAACTGGCACCGATTTCGTCCATCATGGGGCAGATCCTGATGCTGGGGATGTGGAGCCAGGATCAGAAAACGGATCCACTGGAACTGAGGACTCTGGCAGACTGGGTCGTCCGGCAGCGATTGCTGACGATTCCCGGCGTGGCTCAGGTTTTCACAATGGGTGGCGGACGAAAGCAGTTTCAGGTGCTGGTTGACCCGGAGTCTCTCCTGCGATACGGGGTGAGTCTCGAACAGGTCAAAGACGCGGTCGTGAAAAGTAACAAGAATTCGACCGGCGGCTACCTCGATCAGCAGGGGCCGAATGAACTGCTCGTCCGGGCGCTGGGCCGAATTCAGTCCATCGCCGATCTGGAGAAAGTCGTCGTCACGATCCGTCAGGGCCGCCCGGTATCGTTGTCGGATGTCGCTCGAATTGTGGAAGGCCCCCAGGTCAAACGCGGTGATAGTTCGGCTTTTGTCCGCAACGATGCCAATCAACCCGGCAGCGAGCATCATTTACTGGGTGAGACTCCTGCTGCCGGAGCCGACGGAGCGGTCAACAAGGATTGGTCAGGTGGTCCGGCCGTGGTACTGACGATCAGCAAGCAGCCGGGAGCCGACACCCGGCTCGTTTCCCAACGAATCTCAGAGGCCATCAGAGAACTCGGTGCGTCGCTTCCCAAAGACATTCAGATAGTTCCGCTCTATTCGCAGAAGTCCTTTATCGATCGCGCCATCGAAAACGTCATCGAAGCCCTGCGGGACGGCGTGATCCTTGTGATTATCATCCTGATTCTGTTTCTGATGAACGTCCGAACAACATTCATCACGCTCACGGCAATTCCGCTTTCACTGGTGATGACGGCGGTGGTGTTTGCAGCCAGTGGAATGTCGATCAATACGATGACTCTGGGTGGGCTGGCGGTGGCGCTGGGCGAACTGGTTGTTGATGAATTTGTGGTTGTCGAAATTTTCTTCAGGCGACTCAAAGATAACCACCTTGCTCCGAATCCCAAATCGACTCTACTCGTTGTGTTTCAGGCGAGCACCGAAGTCCGCAACTCGATCGTGTTCAGCACGATCATCGTCTGTCTCGTGTTCATCCCGCTGTTCGCTCTGACCGGCATGGAAGGCAAGCTTTTCATGCCGCTTGGCATAGCTTATATCGTATCGATTATGGCGTCACTGCTGGTTTCGCTGACCGTGACACCCGTGCTGTCGTACTATTTGCTGGGCGGTTCCGCACTGGCAGGTCACGAAAAAGACGGTTTCCTGCTTCGATCCCTGAAGGCGGTGGCCG
>JANOUN010000374.1:0-2208 GCA_031416875.1 Planctomycetota bacterium
GTGGAGTGTTGCGGTCGGTTGCGGCATGGAGTCGTTGCCATCGGCGGTGAGACCACAGGAACCACGATCACCTTCAATCGCATAGTCTGGGAACTCCAACTGCACGACGATGCCGCGCGACAATTCGCGAAGGAGCACCATAAGGAACCCATTGTAGTGACTGGTACACTCCGAAAAATTGGCGGCACCGAGGTAAAGGTCCGCTGGATCATCGACGTCAAAAAGCTTTCGGAACGCGATGCAACGAAAGACGAAGAGGGAGCACGACTGACGATGCAAGGAACGCTTCGAGCCGCAGATCCTCGCAGGGACGACTCGCCCTGGATGACGATTGATACGGATGGCGAAATCTGGCCAATTGACGTCGCCTCTGATGCCAAGTTGCAAGTCGAAGCTGAATCGCTCGTCGGTCAACCAGTCCTCCTCTCGGGAAATCTGGAACGAGTTACCGAAGAGGAAGAAGTCACCGAAAAGGAGGCATCTGTTCCGCTTATCATCCGTGTCGCGACCCTGAAACGGTCCGCCAACGTGCCAGTTCAAGGTCAGAGCAATTGACGGAATGCCGTTTATGCCCGGAAGCGGCACGAATTCCGGCAATAACACATCGAGAAGAGAAACGGAGTCCGATGATTCGAGTTGATCGGAGAACTCAAGTCATCGCTTGCGAAATCGGATCGACAGGCCGGTGCCGAGGAAGTAGTCATCGGCGGCATCATTGAGACCAACTCCCGCGCGGATGTCCCATTGAATATCGTCGTTCATCAGAAATGTGAATCCACTGTTGCCGTAGTGTTCGACTTGAGCGGTCTCCGCATTGTCTGGCATCAATGCGTACCATTCGGTATACATGCCTACTCGATCGTGCAGTGAATAGCCCACGGTCCATGATTGAGCCCATTCGGTGTAGCCCGTGCCGGTCCCGGAATCCACCGCATGATTGAATTGAGTGCTCCCGGCCGTCGTCAGGCAGTCCGTGACATCCCAGCCGTACAGCCAGTTGACACCGGGCAGCACCTGATGATTTGTAAATACACTTCCGCCTGTCGGGACGGTCATTTGCGGGACGAGTGCCATTTCGGGCAACATGCCGTCCTGAGCTGTCAGGCCAAGTTTCACCCCGAGATACAAATCTTCGGCTCCACCATGCGACACGGAGCCCGTGTTCTCTTGCAGACGGTTTGCGGCGAGTCGCAGTTCCAGCCAGTTGATGGGGGTCCCAATACGAAATAGTGCCTCCGGAGTCGAATGCGATCCCGTGGCGATGCTTTCATTGTCGTGTGTAAATGTGTAGCCCATTTCCAACTGTGCGACATTAGCCCCGACGGTCGAACTGGCTTCAGTAAAATCCGGCCGGTCCGTCGTAATCGGCCCGATCGGTTCGGATGAGGCCATTTTCGGCGCGGAATACCAACTCAGCAATGTTGGAGAACCCAGAATCGAGGACGGTTCTGAGAATAGTGAATTGTTCAGGCTGCCTCTTTCTTGCTGATATGAAACGCTTTGGCCACGCGTGTCCGTCGTAAATATTCCGAAGACAATGGCGGAAATGAAGCACCACAGAAATCGCGAACGTAGAAGGATGTATGTCAGCAAGGGGAGTTTCATATCGGTTGTGCACTTGAATGTGAAAGTAACTGTGCCATTCCATCAAACGGCGTTTCAAAGCATTCAGCAGCAGCGCAAATTGTACCCTGCGCTACATTTCGTTGTCGGGCGTCCCGCACTCTGGGCTGAGGCGGTAAAAGCCGCCGATATTTTCAGGCGACCGTCGTATTCCGCTGCAACGGCAACCTGACGGCCTTTCGCCAACTCGAAATGCTGCCTACTTGCCGCGATAATTCAGCAGTCGGAGCGCATTGAACACGACAAGAAGTGTCGATCCTTCGTGGAACAGCACGGCCACTCCCATTCGTAGACCAAAGACCGTTGCTGGCACGAGTAAAGCGACAATACCCAGGCTGAACCAAAGATTTTGGCGAATGATGCGGCTCGTTTGGCGACTCAGTCCCACAGCGAATGGCAAGTGGCTCAAATCATCCGCCATCAAAGCAACATCGGCAGTTTCCAACGCCACGTCCGAACCCGCCGCGCCCATCGCAATTCCCACGGTTGCATTTGCCATTGCGGGAGCGTCGTTGACTCCGTCGCCAACCATTGCCACCCCCCCTTGTTCGCTGAGCATTCTGATCGCATCGACCTTTTTCTCGG
>JANOUN010000375.1:0-15041 GCA_031416875.1 Planctomycetota bacterium
CCAGGACGTACTGAGGCGAGCATCGAAGACCTTTCGAGGCAGTTTTCGGATGCTTCCTCACTTCTTGCGATCTGCACCATGGTCCGTCCCTCACGGATTTCACGGCGAAACGGCCATTCCTCCGTTGTAGGCGGATTTCAAAGCAGCATCCAGGACGCGCTGGGTTTTCAGTGCGATTTCAGGCCAGTAGCTGTCACATGTTCCGCTCAGTACCAGTCCGGCAAAGGTTCGAAACAGCTCCGCTTCCTGGCTGTTGCGAGTGTTGTTGCTGTATTCCGAAACGGCGTGACGGTGAAAGACTTTCTCCATGTTGAAGTGACATCCATCGACCGCAAAGTTGTGATTTCCCACTTCAAACGCGACTTCGTTTCCAAAGTATGGAAGCACGAAATCATTGATCTGGACGTAGCCTTTTGTGCCACTCACATTGACCCACTGCTGATGATTGGCGCGGAAGGAATTGAAGAACGCAGCCGACACGCCGCTCTTGAAATGAAGTTCGCCCTGAAACTCCATCGGCACGTCTTCGGAACTGTCCGGCCGTCTCGCACCGTGCAGAATTCTTCCGCGCACTTCAGCCGGCATTTCGAAATTCAAGGCCCACAGGATAATACGAATCGTGTACCATCCCAGATCTCCCAGGCAGCCAGCCGGTTCCAGCTGGCTGCTCGCCCGAATGTTGCTCTGAACCCATTCATCCGCAGCACAGAAGCTGAACTGACTGACGATGCGGCGAATGGTGCCGACACTGATTTCGTCGTCCAGCACCTGACGAAGCTGTTTCATCCGCGCGCTGTGCATGAACATCACGCCGTCCATAAACTGGACGTTGGCTTTCTGGCAGGCGTCCACCATTTTCCGGACGTCCGCTGCCGTCACGCCGCAGGGTTTTTCCACCATGACATGTTTGCCCGCCTGAGCCGCCTTGACGACCCATTCGGTCCGCAGCCCGGTCGGCAGCGGAATGTAGACGGCATCGACATCACTGCGTGCCAGCAGGGCTTCGTAGTTTCCGACGGGCTCAACCTTGTGAGCCACCGGGACAGACGCGCTGCATTCCGCAATAAACTCCTGAGCCTTCCCCAGGGATCGACTGGCCACAGCGGTGACTCGGCCATTGCCGGAGTTCGCAATGGAATGCCAGTTTTTTTTGGCAATCCCGGCAGTACTGAGAATTCCCCAACGGCAAGCACTTTCACTCATTGTAACGCCCTGTCTTCGTAAGTTGAAACCGCTGCGCACCATTGTCGCAGCAGCACGGATCGTGAGTGATTTCTGCGCAATGCTCAAGTGAGTGGGACTGACTCAACTGTTTGCAGTAATTTGCGCGTCTGAAATCCTCCGCCGTTCATCTGGCGACGCGGGGCAATCAGCTGATCGGCATCACAGGTGTCTGCCACAGGAGCAGGCATATTCGTTCGACGACAGCATGCTTTCGGCAGGATTTGCATCGCGGACGGCGGACTCCCTCCACCGCATCGGCACTTGCTGCCGAAGTGCGTTTCAGTCCAGGATTTGCTGGCCTTATGCCCCTTGCGGGAATACCACGCGACTGATACCCCTTCCATCAATGTCTGATTCCAGCCCGCAATCCTGGCGTGCTTTGACTCGCACACAACGTCTTCTGACGGTGCTGTTGGGAGCCGGAATTGTGGTGGTCTTTGGCATTGCTGTCTGGCTAAAACCGGATCCTCGCGGGTTCGGGACACACCAGCAGCTGGGAATGCCTCCCTGCACATTTCGTGCACTGTCTGGAGTCAACTGTCCGCATTGCGGGCTGACCACCAGTTTCAGCTGGTTTGTCAGAGGGCAATTCGACAACTCAATGAAGGCCAACCCAGCCGGACTGATGTTGGCGATCGCCAGTATTGTCATCTTGATCTGGAGTGTTGTTGTCAGTCTTCGCGGAACGTTCGTGATCACACACGAACCGGGCCGTGATTTGCTGATCGGATTTGGGATCTGGGTCCTGTTCTCAATCGTGATCTGGTTCCTGAGATTGTTCTGGAAACTGATCTGAATCCGGGTTTCCGCTGTTTGACTATGGAGTCTCGTGACGTGCAACTGCTCAGCCTCATCTTAACGCGACACGGCGCACGTCGTGTGGTCCTCTTGATTCTCGCAGCTTCGATGGTGCTGCCTGGCTGTTCGCTGGGCGTCATGGCCGGCAAGCTGTTTTTTGACGATCCGAAAATGACATCCGTGTTTCGCAAGAACACCGGAACGGATCTGACGAAGGGGGACAAAACGATCCTGATCGCGTGTTCCACAAGCCATCAGATCTTGTCGAAGTATCCCGGAATTCGAATCGATCTTGTGGACAAAATGTCCCGCATCCTTGACACGCGTAAGGTCAAAGTTGTCCCCGCCGATGATGTTGCGACATGGTTCGATGATCACGGTGAATGGGGCGACTTTACGGAGTTGGCTGATGCGTTTGATGCAGATTATGTGATGCACATCGATTTAAAATCGTTTGTCGTTGAGGTCCCCGACAGCCCTAATCTGCTGCAGGGTAAGGCGGACGGACGAGTGTCGATGATGGAAATCAAAACGGTGGACAAAGACCAGGATAAGAAGCAGGCTTCCGTCGCCGTTGAACGATCGTTCAACGTGATGTTTCCGCCAACTTATCCGATCCCCCGCGAAAGCCGGTCCGAAGAAATGTTTACCCAAAACTTTCTGGATAGTATTTCCGCGCAATTGGCCAGAATGTTGTACGACCATCGGCCCAGTGAAGTGGTTCAGTAGGGCTCATCCGTGAATTGAAGCTTGAGATCGTTCGGATCAACCGGGAATAATCTTATGTCCACAGAATCGCCTGCAGGCAACACCAGAATTGCGAAACTCGGCTACGGGCATCGCCGGTTTTTTTTTGCCAGACTGGCACTGGCTGCGATGTTGCTGATTTCCGTGCCGGGATGCAACTACTTCATTCTGCTGGGATATTTGATTGGCGGGCCGCCTCAGATTGAACCGCTGTTCGAAAAGGACACCAAGAAATCACTGACGGACCGCAAAACTCGCGTGGCGGTCGTGTGTTATGCGTCGGATGAACTGAAGTACGAATGCGAACACATCGACCATATTATTGCCCGGCAGGTCGCGCACCAGTTGTCCTTAAACAAGATCGATGTCGTCCCCAGTGATGAAGTGCGTGGCTGGATGGTTCAGAATCCGGACTGGGACACCGCGGCTGAAGTCGGTGCAGCATTCGACGTCAATTACGTGATCTATATTGATGTCAGCGATTTTTCGCTTTACGAACGCGACAGCAATACGCTGTTTCGCGGTCGTTGTGAGGCCATTGTCAGCGTCTATGAAATGGAAACGGACGGTGAGGGAAAGCGGATCTTTTCTCATGACCTGAACAGCCAGTATCCGATTCAGGTTCCGCGTTCGGCGACCGATGTGAGTTACGATACGTTCCGCATGGAATACTTTTCTCGCCTGAGTGATGAGATTGGTCGCCTCTTCTATCCGTACCTGAACGGCGACGACATCAGCAATGCGACATGACGCCGCTGCTGAGAGTGGACAACCCGTGGCGCGCGCGACTCGCACGAGATCCGGTATCCTCCAATTCAGGCAGAGCGATACGAGCAGCCCGACGTTTGCCAACGGCAGGCGCGGGCTGTTTGTTTTTCTGCACGAACAGCTCTCATTCATGCTCGTCCAGAAATTCCGTGTCCGGGATCGAATCGCGGATGTCGTTGAGACGCATGACCTGTGGCTGAAGCCACAGGCTACCGCACGCCGCTGCTCCGCAGCGAATCGCAGAGCAAGAAAACGTGGCGATGTTTCATGTGAGGGCGCTCATTGGTGTGCCGGGGCTCGCATTAGCTCGCTGGTCACCCCTACGTTATTCGCCCCATTCCGGTTCATCCCAGCCGGGCACGGGATCGACTCCACCCCAGTCCAGATCGTATTCGCCTTCAGCGACGAACCGATGGAATGACGACCATTCCCCGTCGCAAACTCGCTTGACGAGTTTGTGCTTTCGCGGATTCCAGTGACAGTAATCGGCGCAGCGCTTAAGGTCATCTTCATCACGAACGGTGTGCTCCCAGTAACGCTTCTGCCAGATACCCCGCAGACGATGTTTCGTTCGAGATTCGGATTGCGGAAGCTCGATGCCGCCGGATTCAAGCCAGCGACGTGAGAATTCTTCTTTAATTCGAGTCCATCGCAGCGGATAACGGGAATCCCCGGACGGCAGCGCCCAGATCGTGTGCCAGTGATCAGGAAGCAGGACGATTGCGACAATCTCAAAAGGATGGTCATCTTTGACCTTGCGAATTGCCTCCCGCAGACATTTTCGACCGAGATCTGTGGTCAGGATCGGTTGTCGCTGATAAGTGACACAGGTGAAGAAGTACGTTCCGCCCGGCACAAAGTTGCGTCGATAATTCGGCACGTTCTCGATCCTATCACGCCGTCATCTCGTAGGGTGTGACAAGCGAAGCGCAGGCACACCAATTTTCACGATCATTATTCGATACAGGCCACGGTCCGTGCAAGCCGACGGTATCCGCGCCAGCGATCAGCCACAAGGCGTTGTTTTGAATGAGGACGCCCATCGGTGTGCCTGCGCTCGCATCCGCTCGCTGGTCCCACCCTACGCTGAATCACAGATCCGCTCCAACCGTAGGGTGTGACAAGCAACGCGCAGGCACACCAGTCTTCGCATCCACATTTCACGCAGCCCAGCCGCAGTGCAAGCCCGTGGCCACGAGGCAATGTTTCATGTGAGGGCACCCATAGGTGTGCCTGCGCTCGCATTCGCTCGTTTGTCACACCCTACGGATTTGCGTGATCCCAAAATCGTAGGGTGTGACAAGCGGAGCGCAGGCACACCGATTTTCCCATCCATCATCTCATGCAGACGGGTCACCTAGCAAGCCCGTGGCCACGCGGCAGCCTTTCATGTGAGGACCCCCATCGGTGTGCCTGCGCTCGCATTCGCTCGCTGGTCACACCCTGCAATTCAATTGAATTCATTGCTTGCCCTCAACTACGGTCCATTGGACCTCGTGTTGCGTTGCCGTGCCAACTGTCTCCGGCGTCGTGTTCAGGCCAATGACCTGTGTTGATCACACAGATCACACCACGATCTCACGCAAGATGGTTCATCCCTTCGCCAATTGCCTCAGCACCGTATGCAGGATCCCTCCGTTGCGGTAGTACACCACTTCCACCGGCGTATCGATCCGGCACGTCGCGACGAAGTGAATCTGCTCGCCGTTCGGCTTTTTCGCGGTGACTTCGACGGCCTGTTGAGGTTTCAGTTTGTCGTCGAGGCGGATGTCGAAGGTTTCGGTGCCGTCGAGTTCCAGGGACTCGCGGCTTTCGCCTTCGCGGAATTGCAGCGGCAGGACGCCCATGCCGACGAGGTTCGAGCGGTGGATGCGTTCGAAGCTGGTGGCGATGACGGCGCGGATGCCGAGCAGGTACGTGCCTTTCGCGGCCCAGTCGCGGCTGGAACCCGTGCCGTATTCGGCTCCGGCGAGCACCACCAGCGGCGTGCCTTCTTCCTTGTACTTCATCGCGGCGTCGTAAATGGATGTCTGTTCGCCGCTCGGAAAGTGAATCGCCACGCTGCCTTCCGTGCCGGGGGCAATCAGGTTCTTCAGGCGGATATTGGCAAACGTTCCGCGCGTCATCACACGGTCGTTGCCTCGACGAGCCCCGTAGCTGTTGAAATCGTTCGGCGTCACGCCCTGAGCCTGCAGATACCTGCCGGCCGGACTGCTGGCTTTGATCGCACCTGCGGGGCTGATGTGGTCGGTCGTTGTCGAATCGCCGACGGAGACAAGGCAGCGCGCCCCTTCGATCGATTCAATGGGGCCCGGTGTCACCGGCATATCGACGAAGAACGGAGGTTCCTGAACGTAAGTGCTGTGTTCATCCCACTCGAACAGGTCAGCATCGCTGCTCTGAATCTTCTGCCATTCTTCAGGGCCCAGCGTGGCGTGGCCGTATTGTTCGGTGAACATTTCCGGGGTCATGGATGATGCAATGGTGTCGGCGATTTCTTTCTGAGTCGGCCAGATATCTTTCAGAAAGACGTCCTTGCCCTGCTTGTCTTTGCCGAGTGGCTGCGTTGCCAGGTCAATGTCCACGGTCCCGGCGATTGCATAGGCAACGACCAGCGGAGGACTTGCCAGGTAATTGGCCTTCACCAGCGGATTGATTCGACCTTCAAAGTTTCGATTCCCTGAGAGGACCGCAGCAGCCACCAGGTCACCTGATGTCACTGCCTTTGCGACAGGTTCCGGCAGTGGACCGCTGTTGCCGATACAGGTGGTGCAGCCATAGCCGACCGTCTGGAATCCGAGTGCATCCAGTGACACATCGAGTCCCGACTTTGTGAGGTACTCGGTCACAACGCGGCTTCCGGGAGCAAGACTGGTCTTGACCCATGGCTTGCGTTCCAGGCCTTTGGCGACGGCGTTGCGCGCCAGCAAACCGGCCCCAATCATGACGCTGGGATTGCTGGTGTTCGTACAGCTTGTGATCGCTGCGATCACGACAGCTCCGTCGGTGATGCTGGAAGAACTTCCGTTGTCTTCGACATTTACGGCCGCGGATGCGTGGGCTTTGCCGAATGTGCCGCTGAGCGATTTCTTCCACTCGGGCAGCATATCCTTCAGCAGGATGCGGTCCTGTGGACGCTTCGGTCCAGCCAACGACGGCACGACATCCGCGAGATCAAGTTCCAGCTTACTTGTGAAGCGTGGTTCTGGTGAGCTGGCCGTGCGAAACAGACCCTGTTCTTTGTAATAGCGTTCGACGAGTTCGATCAATTGCTTTGGTCGACCCGTGCGTTCAAGATATCGCAGCGTTTCCGCATCGACAGGGAAGAAGCCCATCGTCGCACCATATTCCGGTGCCATGTTGGCCAGGGTTGCCCGGTCGGCAAGACTCAGGGCATCCAGACCTGGGCCGAAGAATTCAACGAACTTGCCCACGACTTTGTGGGCTCGCAGCATCTGGGTTACGGTGAGTACCAGGTCGGTCGCCGTCGCGCCTTCGGGTAGCTTGCCAGCCACTCGGAATCCCACCACTTCCGGAGTCAACATGTAGACCGGCTGGCCGAGCATTACAGCTTCAGCTTCGATCCCGCCGACGCCCCAGCCGACAACGCCAAGTCCGTTGATCATGGTGGTATGACTGTCGGTGCCGACAAGGCTGTCCGGATAAGCGACGCCATTTGTGGTCATCACAACGGTGGCCAGATATTCCAGATTGACCTGATGCACGATGCCCGTTGCGGGAGGGATGACTCGAAAATTGTTCAACGCCTTCTGACCCCAGCGCAGGAACTGATACCGTTCCATGTTGCGTTCAAATTCTATTTCGACATTGTGCTTCAATGCGAATTTCGAGCCGAATTCATCAACCTGCACGCTGTGATCGACCACCAGGTCGCAAGGCACCAATGGATTGATTTTCTTTGGATCACCACCCATCCGCACCATTGCGCTGCGCAATGCTGCCAGGTCAACGATGGCAGGAACGCCCGTAAAGTCCTGCAGGACGACGCGGCCTGGCTTAAACGGCACTTCAACCTGCGCGGGCTTTGCCGCATTCCAGTTGGCGAGGTTATTGACGTCATCAGCGGTGACAATAAAGTTGTCAATGTTCCGCAGGCAGGCTTCCAGAAGAACACGGATCGAAAACGGGAGCGTGTCGATGTCGCCAATGCCGTCCTGAATCAACTTCGGAAGACTGAAATATTTGACGCTGCCGCCGGATGTAGAAAGAGTGGCTTCGGCACCGAATGGATTGGTATTGCTCATGAGCGGGCTCGGATGTTTTCGGACGAAAAGTGGACAGAATGGGCGCGAATGATAACGAATTCAAACAGGCCAGGGATTGTCCCGCAGTTGGTGCTTCTCGCAATTGCGAAGAAAACCCGTAGCTCAGTCGCTCCGCCGACTGAGATTCCCTGGATCCAGCATGGTGATACGAACACGGGCGAACTACGGAAACGCGATGTGGCGGTGTATTCGCTCGGGCGTGAACAGGAGTGCGAGTCGGCGGAGCGACGTCGCCTACGTTCCGTCCAGCGCTTCCCAGCGTTGAAAGCACCCGATCAGATCTTCGTCCAGCTGGGAAAGTTCCGTGGCGGCTTGGGCGATCCGGTCACCGCCCGATTGGTAAAACCCTGTGGCCGCCATTTCCGCGTGCAGTTGCTTTTGACGTTTCTCCAGCGATGCGATGCGTTCCGGAAGTTCATCCAGTTCTCGCTGTGCCTTGAAACTCAGTTTTCTGGATTTCACACTGACCGCTGTTGAACCAGAGGATGAACCTGCATTCGACAGGACGCTTGCCGTCGGCTTCATCAGCGCAGCCGATTCACGAGCGATCGTGACACGCTGATTTCTCGTTCTGAGCCAGTCATCGTAGCCGCCGTCGTATTCACCGATCTGGCCGTTTCCTTCAAACACGATCGTGCTCGACACGACATTGTTGAGGAACGCTCGATCGTGGCTCACCAGCAGCACTGTGCCGCTGAATGTCGGCAGCATTTCTTCGAGGAGTTCCAGGGTCTCAGCGTCCAGGTCGTTGGTTGGTTCGTCGAGGACAAGGATGTTGGCGGGTTTGGACATCATCTTCGCCAGGAGAAGTCGATTTCGTTCACCCCCGCTCAGAAATTTCACCAGGGTATGAGCGCGTTCGGGAGAAAACAGGAAGTCCTGCAGAAAACCCATGATGTGCCGTTTCTGATCGTTGATCATCAGAAAGTCAGTGCCATCGCTGATGTTTTCACGAGCCGACTTGTCCTCTTCCAGCTGATTTCGCAGCTGATCAAAATAGCCAACGGCCAGATTCGTCCCCTGGCGTACTTTGCCTTTGGTCGGCACAAGCTGACCCAGCAGGATTCGCAACAGCGTCGATTTTCCGGCACCGTTGGGCCCGATGATGCCGATGCGATCGTTGCGAAATACCGTTGTGGTGAAGTCACGAATGACCGGTTCACCCCCGTCGAAGGAATGTGTGACATTCTCAAGTCGCGCAACAATCTGTCCGGACCGTTCCGCTTCCTGCAGAAACATTTTTGCGTTGCCGACCTTCTGGCGACGCTGCCGACGTTCTTCGCGCATGTCCTTCAGAGCGCGAACACGACCTTCGTTGCGCGTCCGGCGGGCTTTTACGCCTTGGCGAATCCAGCGTTCTTCTTCGGCCAGCTTCTTGTCAAACTGAGCCTGCTCGACCGATTCGGCCGCAAGCAGCTGATCGCGGCGAATCAGGAATGTCTGGTAATCACAAGTCCAGTCAAACAAACGTCCTCGATCGACTTCGACGATGCGGTCAGCAATGTCCTGCAGAAAGACACGGTCGTGCGTGACAAAAATGAGCGTGCCGCTGAAGCGTTTCAGAAATCCCTGAAGCCAGACGATCGATGTGATGTCCAGATGATTGGTCGGTTCGTCCAGTAACAGCACATCCGGCTCACGAATCATGGCCGCGGCCAGAAGGACGCGACGCTTCATCCCGGCGGAAAGGGACGAATATTTCACATCGGCGGGAAGCTGCATTTCTACAAGCAACGCGTCCAGCCGATCGGCGGCCGACCACTCATCGGCGTCCGCGAGCACGTGGCTGGCTTCTTCGTAAGCCGTGAGTTCCTTGTCTGTCAGCTCGACGCCTTCGTGCAGCTTGTGGCCAATGTTGCGATAGTCGCTGACCGCACTGCAAAGCGGGCCAAAACCTTCAGCCGCCATTTCAAACGCGGTTTTGTCACCTCCCGAGGGGACTTCCTGATCCAGACGCGCAATAACCCCTTCAGACTGCAAATCAACCGAACCATCGTCCGGCTTGAGCAGCCCTGCGATGAGCTTCATCAGAGTCGATTTTCCCGCCCCGTTGCGGCCGACAAGGCCGATTCGTTCGCCGCGTTCAATATGCAGCGTAATCCCGTCGAGCAGGTTGGGCTTGGAATACGTAAACGTCAAATTATTCAGACTGAGCAGTGCCATAGCCTTCATTATACCCAAACCAGGTCACCAGGCGAACGGATGTCGATCGAATTATCACAGACGGAACAACTGAATGGTGTGGCGACTGCCGTTGCCCTCTGTTAAATTGAGGGAAAATGGTCGAGACATTCAAAGTTTCCATGAAAGCATCGTTTCGATGAACGAACGTGAAAAAGGGGCTCAGGACTGGTTCAAAAAAGGCACAGAGGCCATGAACCACAAGAACTGGGATTACGCGATTAAGGCCTTCGGGAGCTGCGTCACGCTGATGCCTGAGTTGCTGCTTTATCGTCAGTCCAAGCACGGCTGTATTCGCAAGAGCTACAATGACAACGGTTCTGGCGCGAAGATGGCCGGAATGCGATTGATGGGCATTCGTGGTCGTATCAAGAAGTGCCGGATGCAGAAAGACTGGAAGGGGGTTGAAACGGCTGTCGAAGAAGGACTGCTGCTCAATCCCTGGGATGCGCAGCTGATGTTTGACCTTGGCGACGCCTGCGAGAACCAGCAGAACATGGGGATAGCGCGATATGCACTGGAACGCGCGGTGGAATACGATAAAGACAACATCGAATACAATCGACGCCTGGGACATTTACTGATTGAACGGCGCGATTATAAACCCGCGCGGGCCTGCTTCGAACGCATCTATAAGCTCGATTCAAACGACGGCGATGCACGCAGCATGATGAGTCGCATTGATGCAGAAGCGACCATGGATCGTGGTGGCTACGACAATGCGGAAAATACGCGTGATGTCAAAGTAGAACAGCCCGTCGCTCCCGTGAATGCCTACGAAGCGGATCGCCAGGCTCGCAAAGGTGCACCCAAGGCGGCCGATGCTCCCGGAGAATCCGACGAAGCCGATCTGCTGCACGCGATTCGAAAAGATCCACAGAATCTGAATCTGTATCTCAAGCTGGCCGACCTGTACATCAAAGATCGGCAGTTTGGAAAGGCTCAGGATCAGTACAACAAGGCACTCGAAATCTCCAAAGGCAACGCAGATATTCGCGAGAAGCTGCATGAAGTGCAATTGATGATGCTCCGCAATGACGTCAGTGAAGCGGCGGAACGGGCTCGCAGCAATCCTGGCAAAGAACGCCTGATCGAAAAGGCAAAAACATTGAAAGTAGAACTGCTTGCCAAAGAGGTTGAATTCCTGACACACAGCGTGGAACTGCATCCGAGCGATATGCGGAAGAAATACGAGCTGGCTCAACGAATGATGAGCATCAAGGAGGCATCCAAAGCGATTCCATTACTGCAGCAGGCTGTGTCTGATCCACGGATCAAAGTCGAAGCACTCGTGCTGCTGGGCGAATGTTTCACAAAGGACGGCAAACTGGATCTCGGCCGGCGACAGTTCGAAAAAGCCCTTGACGGCCTGAATGCTGCCGACAAGCCGGATCCCTTTAAGACGGCTCATTATTACCTTGGCCGCATTTATGAAAAGGCGAAGAAGAAAGATCAGGCCGAACATCACTACGGAGAGATTCTGGCGGTTGACTACGAGTACAAAGATGTCCTGAAACGTCTCGAAGCCCTGGGCGGCGGTGAAGGTCAAGGTGGAATTGGAGAGTGAACGGGCGCGAGTTATCGTGAATTCGACAATGTTTCCCGTGTCTCCGACGCGGGGCGCGGCCACGTTGGAATTGGGGAGTGGACGTGAATCTCCCAGACCGGGCTTCGCCCGCAACCCCAGGTTGAACAGATGTCAGTTGCAAGTCACAAGCAGCGTGGTTCCGCCCTCTGCCCTGTTCTTACTTTTGTGACTCTTGTGAGTTTTTGTGGCCAGCACTATTCGTTCAGGCGTTGTTTGCGAGTCAGGGGTTTGCTGGCCACAAAGAGGCACAAAATTCACAACAGGAACAATGGAATCAGCCGCGAATCGATTACCGCCATCAACGCTGCTCAACATCTCGATACCAAACGTCTCATGAAACTCGTGGCCTGAAATACTTCGCGTCTTGCGCAAATTTTGAACGTTTGTAGTAGAATGTGCCAGCGCGCGTTACAGATTGATTCTTGCGTTGTTCAATTCTTCAGGAGGCAGTCATGAATTCTGCTGTTCGACCGTTATTGCGGATGACTGAGGCTGAGTATATCGCGTGGGAACGGCAGCAACCGGAACGCCATGAATACTGGAGGGGCGAGGTGTTTTCGCAGGCGGATGGGACTCGACGGCATAGTCTGGTCGGAACAAATACAGCCGGGGCCATCAGTCAACTGTTGAAAGGCCACGACTGCCAGGCGCACGGCAGCGACATGCGAGTCCATATTGAAGCAACCGGTTATCATGCGTATCCGGATGTCTCTGTCGTCTGTCCTCCGATTGAAGGTGACGAGGACGACGAGATATCAAACCCGGTTCTGGTCGTGGAAGTGCTGTCGCCTTCGACCGCTGACTTCGACCGAGGCGGAAAGTTCGGTCACTACCGGCAGATACCGTCGCTGAAGGAATATCTGGTGCTGTGGCAGGACGAGCCTCGTGCCGAACAGCATACTCGCACCGAAGACGGATTGTGGCTGCTCCGTGAAGTTGTCGGTATCGACCACACATTACAGCTCGCAAGCCTGAACAGGCAGCTTGCCCTTCGTGACGTGTACGACAAAGTTCAGTTCGCAGACGCGGCGACGTGACGATTGAACCCTGAAGCTTTCAGGAAATAGCCGCGCAGATTGCCAGTTCGATATGCGCAAATTCCCCAGCGCGGGCTTCGCCCGCAACCCATTGGTTAAAGCCGGGGCTCAGAAACACAGGCGACAGAAAAATTGGTGACAGAAAAATGGGAGCAAAAAATATGTTCATTCTGCGATTCATTTTTCTGTCACCCATATTCTTGTCGCACCCGCCCCCACCTTCTGTTGAGAGCAAGCGGATAATCTTCGCGGCACAACAAGAAATCAACTGTTAGTAGTACAAAGTGCCACTCACTTCCGCCTACTCACTTCCGCCTTGGTGCCCACAACCCAATCCTGCGGATTCGGGCTTCGCTTTCTGCCTGGCGGAGAGTCGGTTCGAGATCGACCGGTAACCCAAAGGCGGCCAGCAGTTTCACGCGGCCTGCCGACAGCATCTGTTGATTCACCAATGTGCCGTTTGGTTCAAAGACCCACGCCAGCGTGCGTCCGTAGCGATCGGTTTTGGGATAATCGATCCGCAATGCCACTTCCCGGCCTTCGATGCGTTCACGTAACCAATCCGTGGCTTCGGCAGAAAAATCTTCCCGCGGCTTATTGCCGAAACCCGCTTCCGGTGCATCGATGCCCAGCATTCGAACATGCCGTCCGTCATCCAGGACAAATGTGTCGCCGTCGATCACGTGCTGCACGACGGCCTTCGAACGCGGCTTTCCGTCGCTCGCCAGTTCGGGCCTGAACACAGCAATCCGCAGCACTGCCAGCAACACCAAGATCAGCATGGCGATGGTGGCGGGCGTCGGCGGACGGTGTTTTCGCGGCTTGTGATCCTTTCCACCCATGATTCAGCAACATCCTGCGGTGTGTGGATGAGAAATGGACAACGGCCGTGGTTACATTTCCTGCCCAGTCAGCCTCGCCACTTCGTTGACATCTTTATCACCGCGGCCGGACAGACACACGACGATCACATCGATTGCACTGCGCTGAGCAGCAGACTTCATCGCGTAGGCAATCGCATGAGACGTCTCAATTGCCGGGAGAATGCCTTCCGTTTTCGCCATCGTGCTGAATGCACTCAGCGCCTCCTCATCCAGGATGTTGACGTAATTCACGCGGCCAGTGTCTTTCCAGTAACTGTGTTCCGGGCCGACACCCGGATAATCGAGCCCGGCAGAAATCGAATGCACGTCCGAAGTCTGGCCATCTTCATTCTGCAGGACGTAGCTGTAACTGCCGTGCAGGATTCCCGGCTTGCCGTAAGTCAGCGTACTCGCGTGATCACCTGGTTTGGATCCGCGTCCTCCGGCTTCAACACCCGTCAGCGCGACACCCGTATCATCGACAAACGGATAGAACATTCCTGCCGAATTGGATCCACCTCCGACACAGGCAATCACTTCATCAGGAAGTCGCCCCACCTGATCCAGACACTGTTCCCGCGCCTCACGCCCGATGATCGACTGAAAATCACGAACCATCATCGGAAACGGATGCGGTCCCACGACACTGCCAATGATATAGTGCGTGTCTCGCACGGAGGACATCCAGTCACGCATGGCTTCATTGATTGCATCACGCAGTGTGCGTGATCCGGTTGTCACGGGACGCACTTCAGCGCCCATGGTGCGCATAATGAAGACATTCAGTTTCTGGCGCCGCACGTCTTCTTCGCCCATATACACAACACAGGGCAGTCCAAATCTGGCACACGCCGTGGCCGTTGCCACGCCATGCTGACCGGCACCGGTCTCTGCAATGACGCGCGTCTTTCCCATCCGCTGAGTCAGCAGGACTTGTCCCATCGTATTGTTGATCTTGTGCGCACCGGTGTGGTTGAGATCTTCGCGCTTAAAATAGATCTGTGCGCCGCCGCATTTTGCCGTGAGTCGTTCTGCAAAGTAGAGCGGATTCGGACGCCCGACGAAATGTTTCAGCAGATCCCGCAACTGCCGATCAAATTCCGGATCCTGCTGTGCCTCTTCATACGCCGCCGTGAGCTGATCCAGCGCATACATTAAAGTCTCAGGAACATAACGGCGGCCAAATTCGCCAAATCGACCGCGTTCATCCGGCACGGCACTGATACGTGAGCCACTGACGGGCTGTGATAATGATCCAGGAACCGGGGACATCGACATGAATCTTCAGCCTCACGAAGGCGTTGCGACGGGGGAACGTGACTGACGAACCGATGGGCAATCTCAGGAATTGTAGCAATCGCCTCCTGCCTGGCCAACGGCCAGCACACAATCGTCCACGGCTGGTCTGTTAGTGACGATGGGCAACTCGTAGGGTGTGACAAGCAACCCGCAGGCACACCCCGTCGCCGGGCTGGTGTGGCGGGGCGCCGCGTGTCACACCCAACAAACCCACAAAATTGCCCACCCGGTGACAAAAATTAAAACAGCC
>JANOUN010000376.1:0-3976 GCA_031416875.1 Planctomycetota bacterium
AATTCGACTGTCCGAGATTCGCTTGTAGTCCCGGCTTTAGCCGGAAAATGGGCTGAATGTTCATGGCGGGGCTGGCTGGATTTCCGCCTGAAGGCGGGACTACGAACAAAATGGGACAGTCGAATTAACGCCGTGTTGAAGTTCTGGCAGATGTTCCCGAGCAACTGGAGACAGAATACTGAGACATGGGTGGCGTTGCCATACCGTGACTACTCATCCAGCGATTCGCAATCGTCGGATTTGCGGGCAGAGTTGGTTCCCGCGCGTGGCACGAGCGTGGCAACCATATGGACTTTATGCTGTCTGCGAATGCTGTGGATCCGCAGACCAAGTTCAATCAAAGCGAGTGAGACGACTGTGACCATCAGCCAGCTGAGCGAACTGAACTGAATCACCTTCATCATATTCGCGAGAATGACCACGATGGTCACTGCGATCAGTCCAGCGATCATCATTGTCCGGACAGCGACTTTCCCTTTCGCCAGCCGCAGATCGTGTGAGAACACGGCATTCTCAACCGACTGGATCGCGACGGCTCGGAACGAGTTCATGGATTCCCGAATGGATTTGACATCGACCGGTGGACGTGACTTCGCCGGCTGCGAAAGCTGCGGAGGCTCTTCAGATGTGTCACCCGGCGACACGAGCTTACTGCTGCCAGACGATCCCGCCAGCTCTCCGCCGTGTTTCGACATATAGTCGTCGAGGTATGACTTCACCGGTTTGCGGGCCGGTTCAGCAGGTGATCGGCGGTCCGAGCCGCTGTGCTGGTCGTTGGTTTTGCGGCGATCGACCAGAATTTCCTCCAGTGCGGCAGAGTCCTCTGATCGTTCCAGCAGTTGCGAAAGGTAACGCTGGATCGTATCAAGGTGCGAGTCTTCTGATTCCTGTTCAGTCACGACAGATTCTGCTGCTGCTGAATCGGCTGCAACCTCAGAGAGGTGAGCGGCATTCATCGTTTCCTGAACCGTCTGCATTTCAAACAAGTCGGCCAATTCGCTGCGCAGTTCGTCAGAATCATCGAGCGTCGCAACGGCGGAACTGGTGGATTCGCATGAGAGACTCAGGTCGGGCGAATTGTCTTCGCTGCGGTCTCGTGGATACCGCGAGTCGCTGGTGAATTCCCGTTCCAATCGCTCTCGAGCCATCATCAAACTGGATCGCACCTCTGTCTCAGATTCACTGTGCTCTGAAATCTTCGGCAGCAAAGTGGTGGTGGTGGTGCGCACTGGTTGAGAATCATTCGCGGCGGACGTACCGTAATTGTCCCATGCATCATCAGGGAGTTCGCAGTCAGTGCCATCGCCGGACATTGTTGGTTCTGCGCAATCTCCACTGACCGCATGAAGTTCGCTTGTCAGTTGCGCGATCAACTGATCGCGGGCCGCCAACTGGTTTTGAAGTTGACTGATCTGAGCGCCGTGCTCCGCCGGGTTCAGCACCACGGAAATGTGTTCCGACGCACCATGATCGTTCATCTGTGCGTTTGAATGACAGCCTGCGATCGCATCCTGCAGGACTCCCGTTTGCTCAATCAGGCTGTTCTGATCAGCAGCCACATCAGATTCGTGCGATTGCATCGTCGCCTGAGCTGACCGGACTTCATCTTCGGACTCACTATTGAGCAGCAGCAAGGCATTTGCAGCAAGCGTTTCGTCGTTCCTGGCAGATGTTTCATTGAGGACTGCTTTCCGGGCTGCTGAGGCGCGTGATAATGCGAGGACGGCGGCGACGCAGGACATCAAAAAAACGATCAGAGCCACCAGGGACGGCAGGATTCCGCGAGATGCAGACCGGGCCTTTGGCGCTGGCAGGCGTGATCGTGTTGGTTCAGTCTTTGTGGCCGTCTTCAGGGCAGCAGACTTTGAAGAGGCGTCACGGGCGGCGTCCGTCGAAGCGACCCAGTTCCCGACTTCGACCATGTCAATGGTATCAAGGTTCAGGATCGGCACTGCCGGTTGAGTGATGACGGAATCTGAATCGGTGCCTGCGACTGCCATTTGTTCTGTGGAGCTTCCGCCGGCATTTCCCTCAGGCGTCGACTCCCATTCATCGTCCCGGGCACCAATCAACGGCACGCCGGATTCCATTTGGTTCGGTGTCACACTCAGTCCGAAGGGCAGCTCAATTGGCTGAGTGGACTCGCTCTGAGCCAGGGATTCGGCGGAGTCAGCAGGCTCGGGTGCAGAATCCTTTTCCGAGACCTTTGCGCTGACATTGCCTGCTACTGGAACGGCCTGAGGAGTCTCGTTAAAAACGGTAACGACCACGTTTGCTGTGGCAGAGAGTCCTGCCGAGTTCTCGGCAAGAATAACGAGTTCGTGAGTTGAATTCATGTCAAAGTGCTGAGCCTCACCTCCGCGCAGGCTCAGGGTGCCCGTGTCAGCATTGATCTGAAACACGTCGTCTTCATCGCCGCTCGCGATAAAATAATGCAGTCCTTCACGGGAATGAGGATTGATGACAGCGATTGTTCCGAATTCTGTTTCAGAATCATCGAACACCTGAACCATCAGATTCGCGTCCCGAAGTTCCGGTGGCTCCGGCACGTCTCGGACCTGGATCGTGAAATCAAACGTCACGGTGCCGGTCGAAAGTGATTTGAACGCATCCGCCGTCAGTCCGTCTTCCAGCAGCCCGGTGGAGAATTCTTTCAGAAACGGATCCTGTTCCGCCAGGTCTTCATCTGCCAGCACGCGGAACCGAAGTTCTCGATGCGACTCAAAATCTATCTGATCGTCACGATTGATGCAGACGGAGCCATCGTGAGGGTCCACCGTGAACACCGGACTGTGCTCTGGCTCGGCGAGCCGAAAATTCTTCAGCGTCAGATGATGATCCAGCAACCGGGCAAGCAGAGTTCCCGCGGGTGAATTCTCATGCAGGTCGCAGGTCACCAAAATACAACGATTTGATAAGTCGGCTGAATCTTCTGCCAGAACTGTGCCCGTGAGCGCCGCCGTCAGTACCGTTAACAACGAAGTGATGCCCCCGGCCAGACGCATTCTGACGCGGACATCCGGTTGGAAAAATGATGATTGCGACATCTTGAATGCTTGCCTGTCAACGGTGAAATCTCATGGACCCATATGGAAACTGTTCAATGCCTGACAGAACATTCTCCGCATGACGGAATGCAACCTTCCTGCAACAACCTAGGTCACACGTTGCAAAATCGCCCGAAGTGATGCCGCTGGGCAGGTTCAAATCGCAACACGATGTGAACGTCTTCCGGTTGCAGGGACTGTGATGACACCGACTGATTGAAGCATCTGTTCGGAGAACGCCCATTTTTGGGAGTGCTCCCTAGTCCTGTGCGCTAGTGATCACTTTCATTGATGCTAACTGCAGAATCGTTTTGTTGCAGGCAACACGTCTGCGTGGTTCATCTGACGCGGACCTGTAACTTTCGGCGATTTTGCAACGGTCGTGCTGTTTTTACTGACAACGCCTGCCGATTCAGCATGTGGTTGTTTCGAGATTTCAGGCATGCGATTGGATTCGCGGATGCCTGATTCATCTGGCATTGAATACAGCAGGTGGCACGGATGTCCGGAATGCATAAACATCGCGCACAGACTCGATTTGCCTGGCAGTTTCTGGTCGTCGTCGGCTCCGTCACGATCATGGGATGCCAGACGGCGGCGTATCGCAGGGATCCACAGCGTGCGTATCGACCTGATTTCAGTGCGACGCAGTCATGTGCAGCTCGCAACGCAGTACAGTCTGGATTCACTCCACCTGCGTCCGCCAGATCGCAATTCAGTTCCGAGGACCCTTCTGTTGCGTCACCGGTTGCCACTCAGGACTCAAATCCAGCAGTCCAGTCAGACATCGACGTCGCAGAATTATTTCGCCGACTGCGCGGGAAACTGCGTGCCAACGACAATGGTGCAATTGTGGAGGCTGATCTGTCATACAGCGATATCACTGACGAAACGCTGGCTTCGATTGAGATTTTCCAGGAGATCAAAGA
>JANOUN010000377.1:0-1518 GCA_031416875.1 Planctomycetota bacterium
GCCAGAGCGGCTTCCGCTCCCGCATGACCGGCACCCACCACGACAACATCAAAATCATAAACACACTTAGACGACATGATAAACCTCTACGCCCTGAGTGCCGAGCGCTAGTGCCGGACATTTCCAGCATTCATCCGGACCGCCAGTGTCTCAAAATTGTACCGACAATCCACCGGGCGTTGCTTTCGGTCGAGCGTCACAGGGAATGCGAGTCGCGGAGCGACATCGCCTACGTAGCTCAGACGCTCCGCGACTGTGATTCCGCGGTCCCAGCGTCGTTATGATATCGAGGTCGAATTATGGTGACCACCTTGCGGCCCTGTTTTCGCACGGACGACATGCTGGACTCTCAATAGATTGAGTTCTGTCAGAATTTCGCCATGATGCCGTCCAGCCACTCCATCCCCACACAAAAACCGACCGTTCCCACCGGAGAAATCTCGTATGTTTGGTATGATCGACCCACGCCGCCACCTTCGATCCAGGCTTGTCTTCTGCCTTCTGCTGATCAACTTCCGGAGTTCATTGATGCTGCACGCGGAAGAATTCAATTATGACGAATCCAAAGTGCCTGCGTATACGCTGCCGGACCTCTTGAAGTGTGAAGACGGCACGGTCGTCGATTCCCCGGATGTCTGGAATGCGAAACGCCGCCCCGAGCTGCTTCGGTTGTTCGAAGAGCATGTGTTCGGAACTCTGCCAGCCGGAAAGATTCCGCTCCGCACGAAAATTCGCTCATCCGTGCCGGACGCGTTGGACGGCAAGGCGCTGCGTCGCGAAGTGACGGTGTACTTTTCGGACGACGACAACGGGCCACAAATGGACCTGCTGATCTACACGCCCGTCAATGCCACAAAGCCGGTCCCTGCATTTCTGGGATATAACTTTAATGGCAATCATGCGGTTGAAAATGATCCTCGCATTCATCTGACAGATTCATGGATGCGAAACAATAAGGATCAGGGCATCGAAGACAATAAAGCGACGGAGGCCTCGCGTGGCTCAGAAGCCAGTCGATGGGCCGTGTCCACGATCATCAGTCGCGGTTATGGGCTCGTCACGATCTACTACGGAGATGTTGATCCGGACTTCGATGATGGATTCAAGAACGGCATCCATCCGCTGTTCGAAAAAGGCGATGCCCCGCGCGCGGGCAATGCGGGTGGTTCCATCAGTGCCTGGGCCTGGGGCTTGAGTCGCGCGCTGGATGTGCTCGAATCAGACAAGGCGATCGATGCCAGAAAGGTGGCGGTCTTCGGACATTCACGACTGGGCAAGACATCGCTTTGGGCTGGAGCGATGGATCAGCGATTTGCCATGGTGATTGCCAACGAATCCGGCTGTGGCGGCGCGGCGCTGGATAAACGAATTTTTGGTGAGACCGTCAATCGGATCAATACGTCGTTCCCTCACTGGTTCTGTATCAACCATCGCAAGTACAACAATAACGAAGGCGAAATGCCGGTGGACAGTCACATGCTGATTGCTCTCAGCGCACCGCGGCCCGTGTACGTGGCG
>JANOUN010000378.1:0-3877 GCA_031416875.1 Planctomycetota bacterium
CGGAACACCGGCGTCGCGGATTCAGGATACCTATTCCAAATCAATCACTTCTGCGCGGGAAACGGAGCCCGAGTGACGCACGGGAATAAGCGAGAGATGCGTGGCAAGTTCGTCACAAGCGGCGTAGCAGCACCACACACCGCGTCAAGGAATGTCATCAGATGACACATGAACGGTGAGGTCAGACGGAACGGGCGAAGTGCCGTCGATACGCAGCGGAGCCCGGCAACAAGCGGCTTAAATCAGCAGGCTCTGCAAGACATAGAGCCGCACTCTGGAAGGTCCAGAGTCAACCAGCGGGACAAACGCGACCTGCCCCACGATGACGGATGGCACTGCCACGGTGAAAGTGTCGCTGAATTCAGGACATTCCACGTGCGCCTGCAATGCCGCATCAGCTTCAGCCACCATCGGTGACAGAGTCAGCGGATGACAGCACTTCTGCGGACTGTCAGGACTCGAAGAGTTCCGAATGTGACTTGGTCGGGCCGTATGTAAACAGCAACTCTTTGCTGATCCCTGCTTCGACTGGCAACATTTGCCACAATGGCATGATTCGGTCTTCGCCTGGCTGACATTTGCGGAGCAGCAGTTTCCAGCGCCACACCGTGGCTCAAAGTGCCCGTCGGAGCAAATGCAACCGGGTGCCACACGACCGCAAAAAACGGTCAACGGAATCATTGCCAGGATAAGGCAATTCCGCAGGATGTGACGAAAACGCTGCATTACAGCACTTCCACAAAAAAATGACCGATGGCACTCTTCGAGTATAGGTTTCGACGCTTTGATGTCAACGCCAATACTCTGAATACGACTAAAATGCGCATCGCATGGAGGAATTCTGAATTCCAAAATCAACTTTGCCAGAAAAGGTTACGACCGGCCTCGATTCGGCTGATGTTGTATCGGGGTTGATCATTCGCAAATCGCGAGATACGACGAAGTAAATCCTCCGGTATTGCCTGTTGGATAGTCTGTTCAGGCATCGCACCTATTTATTCTCAAGATGCTTCCCATTAACCGATACTTCTTTCGAGGTGCTAACCCTGGAAGTACTGCAAGTGCTTCGAATCAACCTGCCAGCCGCAGTTCAGTCGATTTCGCATGGAGGCGATATGCGGCGTTACATTTCAACTCTCGGTTGCCTGGTGCTCATCGCAGCAGCAGGCGGTTGTCGCACCGCTGTTCCGTGGAGGTACAGCAACACTGCGCAACAGCCGATCCAGTCCAAGTCCCCAGCAACGATCAACGCTGGCAGCACGGCCAGCACGTCTGCGGTCGGTGAAAGTCACCTCGACGATTGCGAAGTGACCACCGTCGGATTCGAGAGCGTGACGTCCTTTGAACACGACGAGAACTCGAAGGTGCAGCCGTCAGCCTTGTCAGATGCCGAGCTTTCGCTCGAACAACTGATTGCTGAAGTTCAGACGATTCATCCGACCGTGGAAGCGATGTATGCAGCATGGCAGGCCGCTGCGCAACGCTATCCACAAGCTGTTTCATTGGAAGACCCGATGTTCGGCGCTACGCTGGCACCCGCCTCGATCGGTTCCCACGATACCGAAACTGCGTACATGGTCGAAGCGTCGCAGAAACTTCCATGGCACGGAAAGCGGGCACTCCGAGGAGCAGTGGAACGCGCTTCTGCAGACAGTGCATCTCAGGACGTTGAAACCACACGGCACAAGCTGGCAGAGATTGCCGAGCTGGCTTACTGGGATTACTACGTCTCTTTGCGACTTCTCAAATTGAACGATGAGAACCAGGAGATCCTTGAATCGTTTCGAGACAATGCCATATCTCGCTACGAAAACGCACTTGTCACACAGCAGGATGTTTTTCAGGCCGACATCGAACTGGCGAATCTCGAACAGCGCCGCATAGAGATTGAACGAATGGAAAGGACAGCCGTTGGGCGAATCAATGTCCTGCTCCGACGCAATCCATTGTCGTTGCTGCCGCAGCCACCGGAATCCATCGTTGGGACGATCAACCTGCCGGAAGAACAATTCGTGTTATCGACGGCGGTGAGTCAACGACCTGAGATTTCGGCCGTTGCGGCTCGTGTGCGTGAAGAGCAATCGCGTCTGGCGCTGGCGTGTAAACAGTATTATCCCGATGCTGAAGTATTCGGACGTTATGATGCGTTTTGGGATGTCCAGGATCTGAGAGGTCAGGTTGGTGCCAGAGTTAACTTGCCCGTCTATACCGGACGACTTAATGCGGCGGTGCATGAGGCACAGTTTCAGGTCGCCAAGGCACGGTCTGAGTACGACCAAACCGTTTTGGACGTGCAGTCCGACGTGCAATTGGCGTATCAGCACGTTATCGAATCACAGCGAACCGTCGATGTGTACTCAAAGAAACTCATTCCTGCTGCCGATGAAAACGTCAAAGTGGCACAATCAAGTTACGATACGTCAGCCATCACCTTTCTTGACCTCGCACTGGCTCAAAGACAACTGATTGACGCGCGGGAAAAACTCATTGAGGCGGAAGTCGAGGCACAACGTCGATTCGCAACTCTACGACGCATGTCCGGTGGAAAATTGCCGGACCACCCCGTCATTGACGGCGATCCGGCGCTGCAAGACGAGCCCACGCAGTTCAGTCAACCTGAGCTGAAGGGCGATTCACAATCATTGACGTTGATAGATTCGAATTGACATCTGGCAATGAATGGTGGGCGAGGCCGCGTAAACGCTGAGATCCAGCGTAGGCACGCCACTCGCGTTCCAGTGCGGACCAGGACTCAATTCCGTAGACATCGTAAAGTGCTTTGCCATAGCCCTGTCGCTGTGCCGCATTGACGAAGCCGAGCAATTGTTCCGGTGTGCCTCGCTCCAGCAGTAGCCCGGTCAGCGTGACGCTTTGCCCATAGAATGCATCACGCGATTCGGGTGCAGGGCTTTGTGCGAGCGACATCAGTTGTTGTAAACTGAGACTTCGATTTGCTGCGACAACACCCTGCAGTTCAGTCAGTCGCCTTTGAAGTTTGTCCGGCGACTCGGCGAGCATCGCTATGCCTTCGTCAGCCCACGCCGGAATCCGTCGCTCAGTGAACTCGTCGGCCAGTACGACATGCGTCAGTTCATGTGGCAACGAATCCGAATAGCAGTCAGCCGCATCACCGCGGAGGTCAATTCGCCGCCGAACGACGCGTCCACGGTCAAGCTGAATCGTCGTACAGCCTGACGTGCGCTCGCTGCCGCGCCCAAGTGCAGCACAGTAGGAATGAGCATCGCAATGAACGACCAATTCACATTTTGAGTGCCAATTGCGAGAGGTCCTGCCGACCCACAACTTTTGACAACGAGTCTTTTCCGTTTCACATGTAACGGCCAGTTCGGTGATACGTTCCGCAGACGAACAGCAATGAATTCGAAAATTCAATGACTCCGCAACAAAACACTTCCGACATGGGCATGCGGACTTTCTTAACTGCACCTCAATCGTTTCTGCAGAAACGCTCTCAACGCCATCTGCGGAGCGAACGCAATCGCACATACACCAGCAAGCGATGCTGCAAATGAACATCACGACAAGTCGCATCAAGGCAGCCTCGATTCACACCATACGAGTCTCTGAGTCGATCGCTCCTGCTCGCTGGACGCACACCGACGATGCGGAATATGCAATCTGGATGCCAAGTCGCCTGCGCTTCTCGTTTCGTGACGCAATCACTGCAAACAACCACATCTGGGTTGCACTCGACGCATTGACATGCCTGTCTGGTAAGCAGGCCGTCCTGATTTTCGGGCATTTCAGTCGGGATAATGTTGCGGAAAGATGTTTCTCTGGTGCCCCGCACTTCAACTCATCACGATCCCGGAAAACAACCGATCTGTCGCCCATTTTTGAAACCATGCGGCGATGT
>JANOUN010000379.1:0-2803 GCA_031416875.1 Planctomycetota bacterium
CCGAAGCGATGCACGCTGCCGTCCAGCAGCACAACCTCCATACCCAGCACATAGTTGCTGGTCACGCCGTACCGAAAGCAGTGCGCGCCCCCGGCGTTCATTGCGACGTTGCCGCCCAGCGTGCAAACAGGTCCGCTGGACGGATCGGGCGGATAGAACAGCCCGTAGGGCAGCAGTGCCGTGTCCAGCTGATTGAGCGTCACGCTGCATTCGACTTCGCACCAAAAGCCTTCGGCACAGATCTCACGAACTTTGCGCAGCGCCGAGGTATGCACCACAACACCTCCCTGCGCCGCAACAGGGCCACCCGAAAGCGAAGTTCCCGCGCCGCGAATTGTCACGGGGACATTGAGTCTCCGCGAGTCCCGCAGCACATTGACGAGTTCGTCAGCATCCGCCGGGATGACGACTGCGTCCGGGCGAAACGTCTTGTAGCCCAGCCCATCGGCGTCATAACCTGCCAGCTGCGCCGGAGCAGTCAGGACTCGTCCCCGCCGAATCGATTGCTTTAGCTGCGTCCCCAAATCTGAAATACTCATTACACAGCTCTCCAGGACCGTTGATGCGCTCACGATACGCGAAGTGTCTCAGGTCAGAATGCCTTTCACCACTGACGCGCTGAGATCGCCACGGCAGGCCAGTTTGGAAATTCGCAGGGCGGGACTGGCGTGCGCAAAAGTGGGGTTCATAAGGGTCATTGATTTATCCGGGTTTTGTTCCGGCAGGATGGTGATAACAATCCAGAGCAGGGAGGCACAATCAGGACGGGACGCCAAGTGTTCCGTGCCAAAGGCACACCATGTGACAGCCCAGGGCAACGCCCTGGGAAAATGCGAAACGAATGTTTTATACTCCACGCGGTCATGAGTGAGAGAATTGGCGAGCGGCATGCGTCAGCTTGCCGGTACAAAAAACGAGGTGTCGGAGGGCTCATGCCACTCCGCTCGCCGGAGTCATTTCCGGCCGCGCAGTATAAGCCCCAACGGGGCGAAAGGATCATGTCTCCTCCTCGCGCCCATTCAGGGCTTTCCTGCTCGAGATTGCCTGTTTCCTGGGGCGATGCCCCAGGCTTTCACATTGTGCCGCGTTGCGGCAAAACCCTTCGGACATGCCAGCCGTGGTGACGGAACAAAAACCGGATCAACAAACCACCCCAATAAACATAACTTTTGCGCAGCCCAGTCCCACCCTACATACAGCATAAATTCACAAACTGGCCGACCGTCCTGAGATCGGTCAGGCGGAAGTCACGGCCAGCATGGCGGTACGTGAGTTGCGTGTGGTTGTTTCGCAGTCGTGAGTCACGCGGTGTTGAAACACATTATCGATCAATATTTTTTTAGGCATTACGGTTTTGCGAGTTTTTCGAATTCAGTGTACTCCGAGGCGGCGTCAATGGCGATTCCATCGTGCACGAACGCTCCGAAGGTGATGCGGAAGGATGTACTTTGCTGGACAGCGACGGAACTGGGCTCGCCCTGTTTCATCGCGGCTCGTCCAAAAGGATTGGCGACGAAGACGCCATAGTCGCGATTGTGCCACCAGCTTTCGCGGAAGTTGGAGGATGCTGTCATGAGCGTGATACCTCCCTCGCGATCGCCGACCGTATCCGCATAGTCGCACCAATTCGCAGGCTGTCCCCAGGTTTTGGCGGCCGTCTGCAGGCCGCTTGAGTTCAGGAGTCGGCCACCATTCTTTTCCGTCATCGGCGTGGCGACTCGGGCACCAAAGCCCATTTCTTCCTGATCGCCGAATGCAAAATCGCGATTGTCGGCATGAAAGACCGTATCCCAGATGAGCAGCCAGCCGGATGGTCGGGATACCAGAGTGAACCGACAGACCATGCGGCACAGCGGCTGTCCGTCCGACGTGAGCAACTGCGATTCGGTTGAAAACGTCAACCGGTCGCCGCTGACGCTGGGTGGTTCCGTGAAACGCAGGTGTTCGATACGAGACTTGTTTCGCCAGTAATCATTTCCGCTGATGTCACCAAATCCAAGCCAGAGGCCGGGATGCATTGTGTCGTGATCAGCTGCATCGGTGCCGGCAATCGGAGGATGATTGCGAGTCACCTGCAGACCATTTGGTGCGTGAATGCCGGCAAAGTATGGCCGCAGAATTGTTTCGTCATGGAAGACAAATTGCGCCACGGGTTTGTCGTGAAGCGAGATGAGCAGCCGATCTTCCTCCTCTTCAACCGTGAAGACTCCGACAAAACCTGAATCATACTTCGGCATCGGTGCGAGCATGCCCGCTGCAACACCAGTCCGTGCCGTCTGCGGCAGCAAGAACGCAGCAAGGTCGGCGACATGCTGTCCAAAAAACATCACCGCCATCAGAAGTGCTGTCGTCCGATTCAGGATAAATTGCGTCATGGCATGTACACTTTCTGATAAAGCGGTCGATCGAATGATGGCCGGCGTTATACTCCGCGCGGCCGAACATGAGTTCGGCGAGCGGAGCGGCGTGAGCCCAATGGCACTCGATTTGATCGCAACTTGTATCAGCCGCGGTGAGCTAGCACCCGGTTTTCGACGTAATTTTGAGTAAACCGGACGCTAGCGGGGTGTTGATTTAATACCAACCCGAAGCGCCAGCGAGGCAGAAACGGCTGAATTCCTCGCTGGCGCTTCGGGTTGGTATGATTATGAGCCCCAAAAATCACTAAGAGGCTATCCGAAAAGAAATGCAGCAAATTCATTGATTTCGTTGAGGCGGCAAACTGCTCCCAAAGCAACGTTTTCAATAATTCATTAGCAAAACAAGAGAATAGCCCGCCTCTGGAAGGTTGCGAAACCGCTGA
>JANOUN010000380.1:0-12280 GCA_031416875.1 Planctomycetota bacterium
GCTCACGTTCTGCAGCTCAATGATGTTTGGCCGTACAAAATGTTCCGGCTGGAAGAAGCGACGGGACTTTTCCCGGGCCTTGAAGACGAGGGCCAGCTCGGCGAGCTGGGCGGCGCGGGGGCAGATCTCCAGCCCGTGCAGATTGTGCCGCAGGATGAGGGCGGGAATCTCGGTGGGCGCGTAGCCTTCCTCGTCGTAGATGCGATACAGCAGGTCGAATGCGTAGGTGAGCATGTGCCCGCTGCCGACGGCGGGATCGCACAGGCGGATTTCCTCGGGTTTGGTGATTTTGAGGAAGTCTGGCTCCCCTTCCGTAGGATGGACATTCTTGTCCGTCGTGTTTTGTTCTTCGTTGTTGGCAAGGAAACAATCTCGGACAAGAATGTCCAAGTTACGGGGAATGTCCAAGGTACGGGGGGCATCTTCGATGTAGTAGGGCATGTGCTCGCGGAGCCGGGAGCCGGGGCGATTCAGCATCCAGAGCCGGCCGAGGGAGTTCTCGACGAGGTAGCGCACAATCCAGTGCGGGGTGAAGAGCTGGGTGACGGCGGGAATGTCCTCGGTGGGCACGGCGCTCTTGCGGGCCATGACCTGGTCCTTCCGCTCGGAGATGTAGAACTGGTAGAGCCAGCCCAACACTTCCACTTCGCGGCAGTTTTCGTCAGTCATTGCTTCGACGACATTGGAAAGGACCGATCCCGATGCCAGCAGATCATCCGGCATCAGCAACTCGATCTCGTCGGCAATATACTCAAACACAGACGGCAGGAGTCGCCGGTAACTGTTGCATGCCGCCACCAGGAGAATCTTGTAGGCTTCGCCCTGCGGATTCTGACTGGGAACGATACCCCCGAGCAGGTCTGAGACTCGTTTCTGGACAGGTTCTGGTGTCAGTTCGTCATTAAACTGGCCGGTCTTGGCTTCGGCCAGGATCTCGGGCTGCGTAAACCCTTCGGATGGCGACACGATGCGAACTCGCGTGTATCCCCTGGCGTCCATGAACCGCAATGCACAAAATCGGTTGAACCAGGTGTACGACACCGATTCGATCACGTGTTCCCGGCTTGATCCGGCAATGTGCGCTTCCAGCCTTGCGACGGCCACAGCAGCTTCACGCCGGGCACCGCTGTTGTCCGCCAGTACCTGATTGATCTTCGCTTCAACCTGGCTCCGCAACAATCTGCGGGCTTCCTGAGCGAATGTCTTAAGTCTGGATGTGTCCATGTTGTGTTCTATATTTCCGTAGGATGGACATTCTTGTCCGTCGTGTTGTTTGTCTTTTGTAGGATGGACATTCTTGTCCGTCGTGTTTTGTTCTTCGTCGTTGGGAAGGAAACAATCTCGGACAAGAATGTCCAAGGTACGGGGCAAAGATGTTCTCGGACAAGAATGTCCAAGCTACGGAAGGAAGTTGTCAATCGAAATCCCAGCTGGCGGCTTGCCAATCAGGGGAGATCCAGCGGTAAAACTTGTGTTCCGGCAGACCGGCTCGTGAGCCATTGCGTCCGATGTAACGAATGACGTTCTCCAGATGTGTTGTGTCGCGAATGATGCGGTCATAGCTTTCCTGTTCCCAGATACTGCCGGTGGCATTTCGCCGTTTGTTGGTCTCTCGTGCGGCGTAACCTTTGATCAGCTTGAGTGTGTCTTCGAGTTCAAACGATTCCAGAGGTTTCATGATTGCATGAGCATGGTTTGGCATGACGACCAGGCAAGACACTTCGCATTGTGTGGTGTGATAGAACCGCAGTGCGTCTGCCAGGATCTGTGAATTTGCAGGATCAGCAAAGTGGCACTCGCCATATCCTTTATCCAGGCTGACTTCTGAAAGTTGTGTGACTGTGCGCGCGTATTCTTCCCAGTTCTGGTCGGTACGACGTCCGGGATGCGTGCGGTCAAATTGTTCTTTGAGAGATTTGAGTTCATTGAGAACTTCCGGCGGCAGAGCGTCGTTGAGTCGGAATGTGACGAAATAAGTGGCTCCGTCCTGCCGCCAGTGCGGCAGATGTCGAGAATAGAACCTGACTGGCATGTCGGGATTGAAGGCGCGAAAGCCGGGCGGCGATTGACGGTCAAAACTGTCGAAGATCACAGTCATGAGTGGGATGCGTTTGTCTTCTGTAGGATGGACATTCTTGTCCGTCTTGTCTTTAGGGCAACGATGTTCTCGGACAAGAATGTCCAAGTTACGGGAGGATCTCGGACAAGAATGTCCAAGTTACAAAGAATGTCCAAGCTACGGGAAGTCACACCTGAATTCGATTGCCTTTATCCAGCTCGGCGATGACCGCTGCTTTCAGGGCGGCAGCGTATTGTTCTGCTTCATACTCTGTCGTAATCATGGCTTTGGTGTAATTCACGGTCAGTGATCTTGCTCCGACAATGCGGCTGACAACCGGCGGTGGGGCGTCGCCGCCGACAACAGGTGGTTCGATGACGACCTCGGACTGAGTCAGGTCTTCCAGGATTCTCGGATACTTCACATCCACGAAACTGCGCCGCAGGTCCCGGATGACGGCAATCAGCGGCTCGTCCCCGATGCGGTGCAGTAAAGTCTCAAACGGCTTGACTGTTTCCCGCTGCTTCTCAGAGGACATCCGGGAAAACTCAGATAACGATTCCAGTTTAGTTCTCAGGCCAGAGATCTCCAGAGCCGTGTCTTTGCGTTCCTGTTCAACCTGTTCCTGTATGTCCTTTTGTAGTTTGCTCAGCATCAGCTTGGCGGACTGCATCGTATTCCCGACATAACATTTCGAATTTGCCAACAGGGATCGCAGTTCAGCCACTTCGACTTCAGAGATGTGCTCCAGGTTGGCTCGGTGTTCTGCCAAAAACTGACGAGCTTGCGAATAGATCTCTTTCATACTGCCAGACATGAACTGCCGGATCGGGTCGAGCAAAGTCTCCTTCAGATCCAGCAAGTCTTCCGATGCTTCGCGGAACTCAGTGAAGAAGAACTGATAGGGCTTCTTCGCGATGGCCGCGATTTTCTTCTGGCCGTCCTGAAGAGCGTCAAGGAACGGGAATTCGTTCTTCTGGGCCACCAACGTCTGGAGGTCTGCGGCGGTAGAGGCCAGCTTATCTGCGATCTTTTTTCCGAGTGCCGAAGTTTCTCCTGCCTGCCTCGCTGGAGCTGGTTCGCTGAAAAATTCCCCGTAGAAATCCTTCAACTGGCGCACCTGCGACGCGGAATACTCCACCTGCGGTTCCAGGATCACGTTGCCATGTTCCCGAGTATTCCGGATGGCTTCCGCAAGGACCTTCTCCTGTAGTAGTTCCGAGTCCTTCCGAGCTTCCAGCTTGCCACGTGCACAAAGCCGAGCCAGCAGACATTGAATGGCCAACAGCGGCCAGCCGTTGGGAGCTTTTTCGAATGTCTCGACGATCGATTTGAGTGTCGTTCGAACGCCCTTCTGGGCTTCTCGCTGAACAAAACCCAGCAGTTCCGTTTCGGCTTCCAGCATGGCCCCGACGCCGGTCTCAAACAGGCTGTCCTGGCTGGTGGTCAGAATCGCAGCAATTTGAGCCTCTGTGAACGTTGTCCCATTGACCATCCGGAGATTGATATGCACCGTGTCGATCAAGACTTCAAATCCTGCTGAGATCCGAGCAACAGGGTCCGTGATGTTGGATTCGACCTCGGACCCGTTCACAAACATCCGAGCCTTGCCGACCAACTCCTTTACCATGATCTCGAGTTCGCCGGCTCGCCTGGCGTTCGTATTCTGTTTCTCGCTCAGGATTTTCTTGACGGATTCTTTCTGCGTCGTCGCCAGATTTTGTTTGATGTATTTGTCTGTCTTCTTTAGAAGCAGCAGGTCTCGATACAAGCGATCTTCCGATGGCAATACGGCGAGGAGTTCCCGTCGGCCAGTGGACTCCATCTTCAAGCGGTCCAGCTTCTCCGAATGCGGATGAAATGGACTGATGAAATGCAGACCCAATTCAACCTCCCGTCCGGAGATCCGATCATCGAGCTTACGAGTAAACACAAAGTCTCGCCCGCTGGAAGCATGCCGTAACTGGCGGCCTTTCAATGCACCCTCGAAAAGCATTTTTGAAAGGGCTTCAGCAACGACTTCCGTTTCGATGTCTGTGTTCTTGATCTCGTTCTCAACGTCCTTTTCGTCGTTGGTCAAGAATTCGTAGAGATCACCATTTCGCTGGATGTAGGTCTGACTTTCCAGCAGGTTGAGTGCTTCTTGAACTCGCTTTCGCAGATCTGCGATATTGCCGTCGAACCGATCCAACATCAGCACCGTCAGATTGTGCGGAGTCGCTTTGAATTCGCGCACATGCTTGACCAGGAACAGGGCTTTGAGCAGTCGAATCGCTAATGCGTTGTCCAGATTCTTCTCAGCAGTTCCGATCGCACTGTGCAGTTGCGACTTAAGTGCCTGCCGAAGACCTTCAAACATCAGGTCAAAAGTGGCAGCCTGGCCGATTTCAAACTTCAACAAGTGCTTAGCCACATCCTGAAACACGCCCAACATCGACCGTTCACCAACCGAACTGTGCTTGCCTTCAAAGGCGTTGGCTTCAGACAGGCTTCGAATCGAAGACTGGAACAGCGTAAACTGATACGGCACGAATGGATAACAATCGATGAAGTGCTCGCAGCTTTCGAAGTTGCGGTATGTCTGCGACCCATCAATGAAGTCGAACATCGTGCCAAAGTTATTGGAATGCTGGCGATACAGATCTTCCAGCGGCTTGACCATGGACGGATCTTTGGCCAGCAATCGTTTCTGTATGACTTCTGACACGTCCTGGCTGGTCAGCTTCATGCGTTCTTTGAAACGAGCCTGGATCTTTGTAAAGTCGTTGGCTTCCTTCTTGTTCATCTCCCCAACGACCATATTCATGTCTTCCTGGGCCGTGACCAGAATCCACGACTGTCCGTTGCAGCGAGTTGCCAGGCTTTCTGCGATCGTCTGCAGATTGGTCATCAGTTTCGGTGTTCCGGCGACGTACTGACCGACTTCATCGACGAAGAAGTTCAGGCGAAATCCTTTCGGTTTCTTCGCAATGTATTGTTGAACCTGTTCCGCGAAATCTTCGATGGAAAGTCGGTAGTCCTGCCGATACGCATCTATCACACCCGACTTTGTGGCTCCGGTGACCTTCTGATATGCGATGTCGATTTCGTCCGTGACCTGATTGATTCGCTGTCGTCCTTTGTCCCAGGACCTTCCGGCGGCCTTTTCAAACTCCTGCTGAAACGTCTGGAAATGGCCGTCCTGATCAAGCTTGCGTTCAAAGTCTGCGATCCAGGGTTGCTTGCCGTAGTAGCCGCAATGTTCATCAAACACTTTTACAAAAACAGCGACCAAAGCATCCAATTGCTGCTTGGAGATTACGTCTGCCTTCTGATCGATGTTGAACAGAATGCTCTCGCTGGGAATCGCGACAGCCTTTTCGATCTGACCAGTCAGAACTTCATTGCTGGCCTGCTTACACTTCTTGAAGAACTCTTCGACAATGTCACAGCCGTCGATCTCGCGACGTTCCAGCAGCAGTGCCAGCATCTTCAACAGATGTGACTTACCAGATCCAAAGAATCCGGAAATCCAGACTCCATTGGCACTGGCATAGTTGTTGTAAGCTGACAGGAATGATTCGATGCGTCGCTCAACTTCTGCCGTCAGGACGTATTCTTGAACTTCCGTCTTGAGCCCGGTTTCACCGTCGGCCTTGATGACGCCTTCGATATCCCGATCAACTGGTTTCAGAAAGATTTTGCTAAGAAGCAGATTCGCCATAGCGTTCAGATTTCTCGTTCAAAAATATTGAAGGCTCGGTAGTAGCGATCGTCGCGCAGCCGCCCGAACAGTTCGAGGGAAGCTCCGTGCTCCAGCGATTGCCGGTATTCGCCAGGAAAGAACAGCAGAGTCGGCTTCTTCTCCGCCACTTTCTGCAGGTTGTTCAGCACAGTGTGCGACCGAATGTACGGAAATACCTCGCCAATTCCAGTGATGATCAGGATGTCGAACTTATCGACGGCTGACATTCGCTCTGCGATTTCAGGAATTAAACGGTGCTCTGCGTCCAGAATTCCCTGAAGGTCTTCCAGCAGCTTGTCTTTTGAGACTTGTGTTTCGTTCTTTTGAATCCATTCCCAGTCGCCTTCTCGTACAAGGATTTCGTGGACCATGTCGTAGAGGTCAATATGCAGCGGGGCAACGCCGTGTTGCGACAACTGGGTCAGCAAATGTCGTTGCATTTCCGCAATCTCAGTGGCCTCAGATGCGGCAAACGGACAAATGAAGAATGGAACTTCGTTATTCAGGCCCTGACAGTTCAGGAATCTCTGGCTGGACAAGATCGCCAGCAGATGCGCAAACCGCTCCGTCAAAGGAGCTTTTTCAAGGTGTCGATTCAAACGCCACCTCCCGGAATATCAGCAAGACCCAAAGGAAACACTTCGAACCAGCTTCTGTCGTCGTCGCGAATCACCTGAGCCAGGTCGGGGGACATCAGTGTCGGCTGAATGATTCCGTCGGAATTGACGATTTCCGCTTCTCGCAGCATGCGCATGGTGACTGTGGCGAGTTTGGTTCGAGTACTTGGTGTCAGCTTTTCCAGTTCCTCATGCCAGACCGATTGAGAATCGAGGAATTGTTCGAAGTCCGTGGTGCGGATCCGCAGATCGAGCGTCAGGTATTTCTCACGGACAACCATACAGGCAAAATCCTTCAGGATTGTGTTTCGTTTGCAGACGCTCAGCCAGAGCAGGGCTCGCTGTTCCGATATGGACCCGGACACAATAAGCTGCAGTTGTTCGTGCGTCAGGGCTGACAGTCGCGGGATGAGTTCCCGCAGTTTTCGACGGGCCGTGCTTTCCGTTCGGGTTTGGAACAGATTCTGGTCCAGAACGACAGCTTTTGCCGCCGTCCAGTCAGACTGCTGCAGGTAGACCGCCGCCAGGGCCGTTGATTCTCCCGGCATCAGCCCGCCCGCCGTAAATGACAGGTTGTATTTTCGTTCCGCCGCCACAAATCTGACCACCGCTGCGCATTACCCCCAATTGAGGCCGAGGAGTCTACACAGACGTGAGGCTTTCGGACAGGAAACGGGCTGTTGTGTTTTGGTGGTTGTGTCTGACTCGTGCCGGTCGCGAGGGCTAGCCAAGGCCGCTAAAACTGAACGTGGCATTGGCTGATCATTTGCCAGCCGGAATCTTGTCGCAAGTTGTGTGGTATGTCGCGCTGACGCAGGAAATTCGCAGTTTTTTCCGGTCTGCCGCCTTGCAAAGTGCAGCCAACATTCACCGACAGGATTTGATCACAAAGGGTTCACCAGCCGCTTCAAAAGCTGATGTTTCAATCTGGTGCTCCTTCCACGCTTTGTGTGAAAACCTTTTCTCCAAGGAGGCCGATGTCCGTGGTTTGGCCTTCCGTCCCACGATCCAATCCGCCTTCCACATAAATCCCGCCGCGTTCCGTGAGCACGTACCGTCGATGATAGCGGTCACCCCCTTCTCGCTCCCGCCACACAAAGAACTTGATCTGGACGTTGGCTGGTAGCTTGCCCGGAAGAGTCGTGGCCAATTCCGCCTGCAGGATTTTGCGTTTTGAAGCTGCAGGACCTCCACAACCAGTGCTTCGCTCACCGCTGTTGAAATCACGAGTATGCACTTCCACTCTCTGACACCTTTGTCTGTCCCTTTGTCTGTCCCTTGGAAAACTGAGATTCCGGAAAGTCGACTGCGCACCTGTTATCAATTCTTCCTGTCTCGCCTGGAGCAACTGACGGTCGATCAACTCGAATCCATCCACTTGGCGGTCGTTGATCGACTGTCATTGGTCGGCATTACCTGCGACGACCATGACAATCCGCATCTCATCTTTGAAAGCCTCGATGCCAAGGGTGAGAAGCTCACGCCTGCCGACCTGATCCGCAACTTTCTTCTGATGCGGGTGCATGTCGCCGATCAGGATCGCCTTTTCAAGACGTACTGGCTGCCGATCCAACAAGCGCTCGGCAACGACCTGACAGAGTTCGTGCGGCACTACCTCATGAAGGAAGGGCAAATTCTCAAAGAGGCGGACGTCTACTTCGAACTCAAAGACCGACTCGCGAATTCAACGCCCCCACAAGCCGAAGCATTTCTGCTCGACCTGCACCGCCACGGAATGTTCTACGCGAGTTTTATTGACTCGAAACGAGAGCCCGACGATGCACTGGCCGAGCGGCTTGATCGCGTGCGTCGATTGAAAGTCACCGTGGCATACCCTTTCTTGTTGCGTGTGTTCGACGCATACGACGCAGGCTCACTTAGTCACGAACAGGTGCTTGAGACTTTGGACCTGCTTGAGTCGTTCGTGATTCGTCGATCCATTTGCAGCATGCCGACCCACCAGTTGCGGCGGATGCTGCGGCTGATTCTCGAAAGGCTTGAGCTTTCGTTCAATCACAAAGAACCAGCGGGACTTTCTGGGGCGCAGATCGAGCATGTGCTGCCACAGACGCTAACCCCAGAGTGGCAACAGGAACTCGGAGCCGGAGCAGATCAGCATTCGTCAAACCTGCTGCACACGCTCGGGAATCTTACGTTCACGAAATACAACGCCGAGTTGTCGAACAAGCCATACGAAGTCAAACAAAGGGACTTCGCCAACAGTCACTTCGTATTGAATCGCCACTTTGCTGACGTCGTACGATGGTCGCCCGACGCAATCCGCGAACGGGGCCGAGTGCTCGCGCAGCGCGCACTCAGAATTTGGAGCGATGTTGGCCGTGAGGCAGTTTCTATCAAGAAGCCGTCGAGTGCTTCGCCGGTGAGAATTCGGTTTCGTAAAAACGAGCAGCCCGTCGCGAATTGGAAAGATGCGTTCACTAAACTACTCACACATTTCGAAGCGAGCAGTCCTGGGCTCTTGATGCGTATCGCAACGGAACAGACTTTGAATGCCGTGATCGCGATTGACGTAGATCGGTTCCGTCGGACATCCATCGAATCAGAGAATGACGTTGTTTCCGTTTGAAGGTGAACTCTGAGTTTCTTGTGCCTTCGGCACCCAGCTTCTCCGAAGCTGGGCCACCCCGATCCGAACCCGGCGTTGATACTTTAGATACGTTCCACGATCAGCGGTGGGGCATGGCCATCGTCGGTGATGGTGATTGCCTGACGGATCGTCGTTGCCACCCCATCAGGGTGCTTTGAAAAAATTCGCACAAGCGGTGCGCCGCGGCTGACGATATCGCCGAGCCGCACAAGCATTTCGAGGCCGACGGAATGATTGATCGCGTCGCCCATCCTGCGACGGCCTCCGCCGAGGGAAATGATCGCAAGGCCGAGGGCTTCCGTGTCGATCGCTGACACGAAACGCGCGCGATCGGCTGTCAATTCAGAGGCTCGTGCGACGGCCAGCGTGGCTTCCGGATTGCCGCCCTGTCCCTGCACCATGCGGCACCAGCGTTCGTACGCGACACCGTTGGATAGCAGATTCACGCAGCGCTGGCGCGCGGATTCCATGTCGTGATCGATCCCAACAGAAACTAACAGCTCGGCACACAGTTCAATTGTCAGCAGTCGCACATCATCCGGGCCGCCTCCTCTAAGCACATCAATGGACTCGATGACTTCCACGGCGTTGCCGCACATGCGGCCCAGCGGTTGATTCATGTCCGTGAGCAGCGCAGTTGTGCGCACACCCATGCGGTTGCCGGTGTCAACCAGCGAGTGTGCCAGCTCCGTTGCCAGTGCTCGCGTCTTCATAAACGCACCACTGCCGAATTTGACGTCGAGCACCAGGGCGTCGAGCGATTCGGCCAGCTTCTTGCTCATGATACTGCCCGTGATCAGCGGAATGGACGGGACCGTCGCCGTGACGTCTCGAAGGGCGTACAGTTTGCGATCAGCAGGGGCGAGTTCGGCAGATGCGCCGGTGATGACGCAACCCACAGACTGCGTCAAGCGCGTGATCTCGGCGAGCGCCAGATCTGTGCGAAATCCCGGGATCGCTTCCAGCTTGTCGAGTGTGCCACCGGTCGCTCCGAGACCTCGACCGGAGAGCATCGGAACCTGCACGCCACATTCCGCCAGCAGCGGGGCAATGATCAGCGAAGTCTTGTCGCCGATTCCGCCGGTGGAATGTTTATCGACTCGTGCGATGCCATCGCGCGGCCACGTCAGTTGAGTTCCCGACCTCAGCATCTCGGACGTCAACGTGGCGACTTCCCGCGGTGTCATGCCGTTGAGATAAATGGCCATCGCCATGGCGGACATCTGATAGTCCGGAATACTTCCCGCAGCAAAGCCCTGAATGAAGAACGCAAGTTCTGCGTCGCTCAATTCCTGACGGTCGCGCTTGGCAGCAATCAACGACGCGGGCAGCATGTCGGGCCTCGGACGGTCGAAATAAACTCCATGCTACGGCGTGCGGCGGAGTGGTTCAGCCGGAATCGTCGGGTAATTCGCCACGGGAGGCAATTGAGCTGGCTGAAACGGCGGTCCTGCGAAACCAAAGACCGGCGGCAGCGCATTTCCGGTGCGATATGACGACGGCACTGCCTCGCCGGGCAGTACGCGGCTTTGCGTCGCCAGCGTGACGGGAACCTGCGTCATTCCCTGAGGAAAGGAATTCAACGCAGGGCTGTGCGGGGCCGCATTGATCTGAGGAGCAGCAGGCAACTGCTGAACCCGCTTTGAATACCCATACCGGCTTCCGGCAGACGATGTCGATGGCATCATTCGGGTGTTCGCGACGAGAGCATTTGAGAATGAAACGGAAGACATGGGAACTGCGGTCGTCGCGGGCAACACGGATCGCCCGGCGTTGCCGTAGCGAGAGCCGGTCTGGAGTGGTGTCGTCAATGCGGAAACAGGTCGGGCGATCATTTGACGATTTGGCCCCATGATCATGTTCGGCATTTGCAGCGAAGACTGTCCTGGTGCAGACAGTGGTGGCGCAGGCAGGGGTGGAAGTGTGGACGACGCACCGGGCACTGGCGAACCTGGAATGGAACTCCTGTCCGGAATCAACGGAACTTGCGCAGGTCCGAACTGCGGCGGTGGAGTGACAGACTGCGGAAAACCGTTGGGAGCCGGCATCGCTGGCATCCCGCCAAATCCGGCCTGAGGCGCAGAGTTCGGAAAGACACTGACCGGGGCCTGAGAATTGCCATACACCGGCGAAACGATTTCCGGGTCTGGCAGCAGCAACGAATTCTGAGGCGTGTAGAGCAACTGCTGCGGTGGTTGATTCTCATAACCTGTCGACATGGAATCATAACCGGAACCTGGACATCCCGGCACGGGAGGGAAACGACTCCAGCAGGTCTGATTGAAGCCCCAGCTGGGCGCGCAGGCGGCCGACATGTGCGGTCGCGTTGGCTGTTCCTGCGATTGATGTCCGGCCAGTACGGCGGTCGATCCCAGCAGAATCAGAGACCCCTTCGCGGCGAAACCAATCAATCGTGTTAACTGACGAACGTCCATGTTTTCTTTCCTTGAGTTCATCCGTGTTCTCAATTCAAACTGATTTGGCAATGCGATCGAAAGTGAATCGCAGACTATCTGCCCGAGCGGTATGTGTTACCAATTCCACCAAACTGGGACATATGTCCCGAAACTCCGCCAAATCCGGAACTCCCGCCGCCGAAGCCACCGCCTGTGGTCCCGATTCCGCCAAAGTTCGACTGGCCTCCAAACTGGCCGCCACCGCCGAAGTTGCCGCCCGCAAAGCCTCCACCGCCGCCGTTGAATCCACCTCCACCGCCCATTCCACCGCCCATTCCACCGCCCATTCCAAAGTAGCCACCGGAAAACTGGCCATTACCGAACGAGTTAAAAATCACCGGGTGACCTGTCATTCCCAGCTGCGAATATCCGTAGCTGCCGCTGTTCATCTGCAACTGTGATCCCTGCTGCATCTGCAGGCTCTGAATGCCTTGTCCCAGTTGCTGATTCTGCAGCGCAAAATCCTGTTGCGGTCGCACGAGTCCATAGTAATTCAACCCTGTATTTCCACCACGCAGCAGATTGATGTACGGACTGATGGTCGGCGAATTCCCCTGGGGATTGCTGCCACCGCCGAACTGAGCCATCGCGAGCGACGACCAGCCACAGACAACTGTTATTGTCAGAGTCAGCGTGAGCCAATACGACCTTGACATACAGATGATCCTTATTAATCCAGGTTCAGCATGGTATCCGGAGTTTTGAAATTCGTAGGGTGTGACAAGCAGCTGGCAAGCTGCGAAGGCACACCACATGTGCGCTGAATCCTCGGTGTGCCCGCGCTCGCGTTGCTCGCTTGTCACACCCTACAGAAAA
>JANOUN010000381.1:0-6570 GCA_031416875.1 Planctomycetota bacterium
GGGTGTGACAAGCGAGCAACGCGAGCGCGGGCACACCGAGGATTCAGCGCAAATGTGGTGTGCCTTCGCAGCTTGCCAGCTGCTTGTCCCACCCTGCGAATTTCAAAACTCCGGATACCATTCTGAACCTGGGTTAACTCTTCGTTTCTGCCTCCTCTGAATTCTACACAGAAGGTTGGTCTGACGCGCGTTGTGCCTTTCTGCGAATGTCACTAAACGTCATAAGCTCCCGGTGCAACAGCCCCAGCAGAGTCTGAAGAAATGCCACGACCATGGGGCCGACAAAAACGCCAAGTGGCCCCATGGCCTGAACACCCCCGAGAACCCCGATCAGAGCCGCGAGTGGATGCATTGCGGAGCGATCGTGCAGTACCCAGGGTTTGATGAGGTTATCAATGGTGGAGATTACAGCAGCGCCGTAGATCATCAGCACGATACCGGCGGTCGTTCGGTGATCAATGAAGATCAGCCAGAGGCTGGCTGGCAGCCAAACGATCGCAGCACCCACGAAAGGGATCATGGCCGTGAGAGCCGTGATCGCGGCCAGCAGAAAGATGGAATGCAGTCCGGCGACCCAAAAGCCAATGCCCGCCAGCATGCCCTGAGCCATCGCGGCAGCTACACTTCCGGACACCACTGCCCGTGCGACTCGCGAAAACTCCTCCAGAAGTTTCTCTTCGTAGCGGTCTTCCAGCGGCGACAGCGCCATCAGGTGCTTCGTGATCTGCGGTCCGTCCGCGAACAGGAAATACATCGTCACAACGAGGATGATGATGCCAAAGATTCCGCGACCGGCAATGAGGCCTGCGCGGCCTCCGAACGCAGAGATCCAGTCAGGGGTCACGGCGAATATTCTGCTCGTCCAGTCCGTAACATCTTCAGACGTCGGATTGGCGATTTTCTTCAAGACTGCTCTCGACGCTCCTCCGAGGAACTCGACCCGATACGCATGGAAACGGCGAGCCGCCGTTTCCATCGCCAGCTGGTACGCCAGTGTTCCGGGTGTCTCCTGCTGCGCCTTTGTTAACGCGTCCAGCATGAGCTTTGCATCCGCTGGCCCTGGCAAGCTAACGTCCTTATTCAGCGTCACCTGCAAGCGCTGCAGTTCCTCATGAAGACGCTGTAAGGCGTCGCGATTACCGCTGGCGACAGCGCCTTCCCGCGCATCGGCCAACAGCCTTTCGAAGGAGCGTTCCGCGAAACGCAGCTGTCCGACGTACGGATAGTCCAGCCCCAGCGACAATCTCGCACGATGCAGTTGATCGCGGAATTCACCATCATCCAGACTTCGCACGAGCTTTGCGGCTTCGCTGCAGGCCAGCAGTATCACCACGATCGACGGCACGACGACGACCAGCAGCACCAGCGTTGTGGTGATCACAGCGGCCACACGATTTCGCCCCCCAAGCAGTCGTACACACCTGATCTGTACTGGACGGAACATGACGACACTCACCATCGCCAGAAAGAGCGGCAGGAGCAGAGTGGAAGTCACTTCAAAGAACAGGACTCCAAAAGCTCCCGTGACCAGGACCAGTATCGCAAACGAGAGATATTTCCCCACTCTGTTTGTCCTTTCTTCTTGAAGCCTGCAACTTTGAAAAAACGGCATGCCAACGACAAAAGTCCACCCGAGTCCGTGACGACAGCCAGATGCTATCGCTCCGCCATAAGACGGTCCAGCCACTGATGCCCGATCCGACAACTTCAGCGATTGCGAGCCGAAGATCCTTGCCCCTAAAAATTCGACGCTGCCATTCGCGACAATGGCAGTCGCATCTGCTACCCTTAAGCTAGACTGTAGGGCGAAATGTAAGTCCATAAATGGTGCGAAGGGGCGGCATTGATGGCGGAGTATCTGGATGTTCTGGTGCTGTGCTCGGACCCCGTCAACCTCCGCCGCACGCTGAATCTCAGCCAGGAACTGGTGCATTTCGAGCAAGTCATTCGCCGCTCGGAGCTGCCGATCCGGCTGCGCTGAGTCTTGTCGCCAACGCTCGATCAATTGCAACGCGAATTCGCGCGCGCCGCCGAGCAGGGCCGGCAGCCCAGCGTCTTTCACTTCCTCGGTCACGGCGACGACGACGGACTGTACTTCGAAAACGAGCACGGCGAAGCACATCTCGTGAAAGGGCACGAACTCAAGGCTGCTCTGGCGCAGTCGCCGGTGAAAGTCGCATTGCTCAATGCCTGCTGGTCGGCGACAAAGCGAGGCGTGTCGCTCATCGAATTCCTCACCCGCGAACAAGTGGCCGATGCCGCGATCCGCCACGAGACGCCGGTCGCGGATGTCAGTGCCATCGAATTCGCCCGGCAATTCTACTCGCTGATTACGCAGGGAAAGACTGTCCGAGAAGCATGCCAGCGGACGGCGAACTCGCTGGCTGAGCAAGGTAAAGTCGGCGCCTCCGACGTGAAGCTGGTGGGCAACGGAGAAGCGGTGCTGACGGTCGGGCTGCTCAGCGGCTCGCGCCCGTGCGTGATCGAGTCCGGCTTGCCGAAGTTCGGGAAATTGGAAGAACCGCCGGTGTTCTACGGACGCGGCGAAGAACTGGTGCAGCTCAGCCAATCGTTCGCCGATGCCGGTCTGACGGGCTTTGGCCTATGGGGCATCGGCGGCATCGGCAAGACGGCCCTGGCGAAAGTCGCGGCGCGGCGCAACGCCTGGCGGTATGAAGGAGCCGTCTGGGTCGATATCCGCGACGCCGTGCAGAAGACGACCACCGAACTCTTGCGGCTGGCCCTTTGCCGCCTGCATCCCGGAGCACCCGACGCCGACCCGGCCTTTGAACTGGCTCGCCGCCTGCAGCACGCGCCGTCGCTGATCGTGCTGGACAACCTGGAAGACTTGCCCGAATCCGAGCACGCCGCGCTCGCCCGGTTCCTGCAACAGGTGCCGAGGAACGGCTCGCGCGTGCTGTTGACTGCCCGCGTGCCATTGCCGGCGATCGAACGGCTGCCCGACGTCCACTCGCGACGCATGACCGAGGGGCTGGATACTTGGAACGGAGCACATTTGATCCTGCACGTGGCTGAGCAGCGACAGTGCTTGGCGTTGAAAGACGAACTGCGCGAAGTGGCCGGGAAGCCGAAAGGACTGTGCGTACTGGTGACGCAGCGTCTGCACGGACATCCCATGATGTTGGAGTTGGCGGTTGGTGTGGCGCTCCGGGGCCGGAAGCAGTTGGAGCAGGCGCTGGTGGAGTTGCCGGACGACCTGGAGCAACAACTGGCCGCGCTGTTGGCGACCAGCCTGCAATACCTGGGGGAGAGGGAAACCGCGTGCTGCCGCTGCTCGGTTTCTTTCCGACCGGCAACCTGACCCCGGAAGCGCTCGACGTCGTCGGCCGTAGTTCGCTCCAGCACGATGAAAACATTAGCCGCAACGCATTAGCGTCCGGTCCTCCCGATGAACCGTGGGCTAACGCCCGGCGGCTGGTTTCGCGAGAATCAGGGACGATGTCCGACTACGACACTGACGAAGAAGCCCGCCGCCTGCTCCAGCGCTCGCTCGCGATCAACGAGTCGCTGGGTAACCAGCGCGGGTTGGCGGCGTCGTTGCACGAGTTGGCGAACATCGAGTTCCAGGCAGAAAATCGTGACGAGGCGCGGCGTCTCTGGGAGCGTTCAATTCGAATGAATGAGTCAATTTGCAACGTGGCCGGAGCGGCGGCCACCAAGAGCATGCTGGCTCAGCTCGAAGCGATCGAAGGCCGGTTCGAGCGGGCGATCGAGTTGGCCAGCCAAGCCGTCCTGGAACTCGAACAACTCGGCTACGCCCAGGCCGAACAGGCCCGTGGCGTTCTGCGGGGCATCGAGCAGTTTGTGGCCAAGGGTGGCTGAGAATCAATGAGAAAGCCGCTCCGCGGCGATACCAAAGCGGTGTCGAGTCACCGCACTCCAAACAGGAACTGCACATGCTGATCAATTAAGAAAGACGCCACTTGTATCGGGTATTCGATGACACGATGCTTCCCGCCGGTGTGGCGGAAAAGCTGGCGGGGCTGGGGATTACCACGCTGGACGAGTTGCGGGATCACTGGAGTTACGGCAATCGACAATTGATTACTGCCTACCTCGGCGATTCGCCGTTGAGGCATGGCAACTGCGGAAGGCACTTTTGTCAGTATAGCCCGAGCCGTGCTCAAACACCGCGGCGCATGTTTCAACAGTACCTGGAAGTACAATCCGCTTCCCGTTCCCAACAACGAAGGCCAAGGCCCGCCGCCGGATGGTGCAAAGGACGAGGCCACGAAATTCCGCTGGACGACGGCCAGGCCATTTGTCTGGTCGGTTATCTGCTCGACACCGGCGCACCAGGCGGCGGTCGGCTGATCTTTCGCAATTCCTGGGGCAAGGCGTGGGCTGCCAAAAGCGATGCGGCAGCAGGTTATGGAACGCTGCCCTTTGAGTATGTGAAGAAGTACGCTCTGGAAGCGTTCCGCGTGCCGTGCTCGAAGAACGCCTCAGCACTGGTGATGCCAAACTGCTTTTGCAATGCGTCCCGCTCTGAAGCGGGGAACGACTTGATTTCGTGGAGTAGTTTCATTTCAAGTTCAATCGTAAGTGCTCATCGACTCGCCAATGAATCGAAACACGGAGGTAATCCGACCGTGGTTGCATCCCGGATTGTCGCCGATTCTATGCCAGAGTCGCAATCTCGGCACCGCAGAAATGCAAAAGATCCACAGCTGGCCAGTCTGTGATTCTGCGATTCCTGTAGGGTGCGTGAAGCGAAGCGTAACGCACCATGGTTGCAGGCCGATCCGCAGTGGTGTGTTGCACTCCGCTTCACACACCCTACCACTGCGGCAAGAATTTGAACGGCATTCGACCGTTTCAACTGATTGAGCCCAGGGTGCATAGTGAGAGACGAATTGCACATTTTGTGCCAGCAGCGGTGATTGCTGTGTCGCGTGATCGTTACACTTCCGGTCAGATCGAGTATTTCTGTAATCGCCGCATCTGAATGCTGATTTGAAATCAGTGTTCGTGCGGTTTCTCTGAGTGCAATAAGTGAATCTGTGTCCGAATTGCCCCCAGCATCAAACACGCCGAATGGACTGAACGTGTCGAGCGGTAAACGATTGCCGCGATCCATCTGGATCCTCAGCATTGTCTCGTTTCTGGCGGATGTGTCGAGCGAAATGGTGTATCCACTTCTGCCACTGTTTCTCGTCAGCGTAATGGGCTCATCCAAAATGCAATTGGGTGCGATGGAGGGCAGTGCGGCGTTGATCGTGGCTCTGATGTCTGCATTTGCCGGGATCCGCAGCGACAAAAAGGGAACCGGCGGCGGGCGCGTCGTGTGGATTCGCTGGGGATACGGATTGCCGGTGATCGGCAAGTCTCTGATTGCGTTGGCCACGATGTGGCCTCTGGTGATTGTCGGGCGGCTGCTTGACAGATTCGGAAAAGGACTGCGGGGCGCGCCCCGGGACGCACTGATCGCCGATGCTGTCTCGGCAGACCAGCGAGGTCGAGCTTTTGGATTGCACCGTGCGTTTGATACGGCCGGTGCGTTGATTGGCGTATTGTTTTCCGCGTTCCTGTTGTGGTGGCTGACCGGGACGCCCCAACAGACCCAGGGTGTGTCGGCCAATTTCGCGGACACTCCGGGATGGGTCTATCGAGTGATCTTTGGCATCGGATCTGTCCTGGGACTGGGATCTCTGGGCCTCACATTTTTCGTCCGTGAGTCTGATTCGAGCGCAATGAAGACGCCAGCAGCAAATTCGGAACCTGCCACAACCGATGCTGAGAGTTCGCCCTCATCGGCCGCTCGGACCGGCCTGTTGAAACTGCCCGGTTCCTACTGGTCTGTCCTGTGCGTATTGATTTTGTTTTCGCTCGCAAACAGCAGCGATACGTTCCTGCTGCTCCGTGCCCGTGACCTCGGATACTCATCGTGGGCCGTTGTCCTTATATACGCGATCTACAATGTGACTTATTCGTTGCTGTCGTTTCCGATGGGTGTGCTCAGTGACAAACGCGGCCGGTGGCGAATCATCGCCATTGGCTGGGCGATCTATGCGGGTGTTTACGCTGGCTTCGCGCTGCTGCCGACCTCGCACGCCTGGGGACTCTGGCCCCTCATGGCATTTTACGGCGTCTATATGGCATTGACTGACGGTGTTGGGAAAGCGCTCATCTCCGATCATGCACCCCGCGAAGCCCGCGGCGCAGCGATGGGACTTTTCTATGCCCTGACAGGTCTCACGACGCTTGCCGCAAGTCTGCTCGCAGGACTTCTGTGGGATCGCTCAGGCCCAACCGCTGCTTTCATGCTCGGCGCAGGATTCGCGCTCCTCGCGCTCTCAGCGATCATCCTGGTGCGCCGTCGTCCAGTGTGACGTAAGTGTGTGTTTTTTTGGTAGGCCTGCCCAAGCGACATTCATTTGGAGTGCGGCGACTTGTCACCCCACTCCAAAGGCACGGTCGGCCAGTTATTGATGATGCGCAACTTGTAGGGTGTGACAAGCAACGCGCAGGCACACCGATTCACAGACATGGTGTGCCTGCGCTGCCGCGTGTCACACCCTACAACTTCACAAACTGGCCAGCCGTGGG
>JANOUN010000382.1:0-2418 GCA_031416875.1 Planctomycetota bacterium
CTCTCGCATTCCTCCGCCGAAGGCGGAGGAATGCGAGAGTGGGGAGGAATCAGTGGGGTGTCGTCTGTTAACCCACCATCTCCTTCACCATCCGGGCAAGCCGGATGGGGTCTTCGATGACTCAGATTATCTGGACTCGTCCGATGGGATACTCGGCGGTCCAAACCGGTAGTTCTCATTTTCACCTTTTTGCATATTGAGTTCATCGACATAGTTACGCAGTCCAAGTCCAAGTTGCTTGAGATTGTTCTTCGCCTGTGTTCGCCGAGCTGCCTCACGTGCCTGCTGAACTGCCGGGAGCACGAGCGCGACTCCAATCAGGACGAACATGGAGAAAATCGCGAACGCAACTCCAAGCACCAAAAACACGATGGCCCCGGTACTCATCTGGCCGCGACGGTGCAGAAGCGATTGAATGGCGGAAGCCTGATGTTTCAGCACTGAGCAGTTCCTTCAAACAAATCGTGTGATTGCACGCGTAAGGTCAGAACGTTCAGAACTCCCCAACCTGTTCACTGCCGGCCGGGCTTGCCAAAGCCTTCAACGTCTGAGGATCAATGTTCTCCGAAATGAATCGGACGGATCCATCCGCCAGGAGCATGTTGACGCCTCCACGTCCGCTTGCTGGACCGCCAAATTGATTTGGTGCCGTGCCAAGTCCATTGGCAGGATCACGTCGATTCTCGGGATCTCCCCAGGCCATAAAACCACCTGAAACTTCTCCGGCGAGTATCGTGTTCGACGTGCCATCGGTCATCTTGTCGAATTTTACGCTGCCATTGTTTTTGAGGACCTGCGAGTTACCAGCATAGTGAGATGCCCCGAACCCTCCGACGACCTGTGAAACTTCCGGGCCAATATTGGGATTGAGGAAGGCTGGTATCACCGACTGGAAAAAGGGTTGATTCTTTGGGGCAGTCCAGGGCTGATTGAAGTCAATTTGCTGATAAAGGCTCGCTTGTTCCACAAAAGGCAGAATGCTCGTCATCCAGGCGTTGTACGGTTCACCTTTCGTCGTATAGATCCCGCCTGGAGGGAACATGCTGTAGACGTCATAGTAGTTATGCATCGCCAAACCGATCTGCTTGAGGTTGTTTTTCGATTGCGTGGTTCTGGCCGCCGTGCGTGCCTGTTGCACAGCGGGCAACAGCAGGGCGACTAACACGCCAATCACAACAACCATCACGAAAAACACAATTCCAAGCACCAAAAACACAATGGCAGTGGTACTCATCTGACCACGACGATGAAGCAGCGATTGAATGGCTGAGGTCGGATGTTTGAGCATGGGACGGATTCCTTCATGATGCAAAAGGTCATTCGTTTAACCGCGTGCCCATCGGGCCGCGCTTGTGCGGCAGAGCGCGGGGCGATGCCCACGCGGTTAAACATCATAATGCCACTGCAAAATACATGTTCATCCGCCATTCCGCCAGTTGTCCACGCTCGCAAACACGGAATTTCAATCCCTCACGGTTGCCTGTCACGGGGCGGCGATTCCTCCTAGAATCCGTGACCGACAGTTTTCACAAGATTCTTTCCCATCGCAGATTCTGGTTCCCAATTCTCATGTTTCAACCTGTCACCGACAGCAATTTTGTTACCGGCGAACATTCCGTTTTGAAACTCTGGCTTCAGCAGCAGACGTTTTCGCAATTGCGACGAAAGAACGCTGGTCGCAAGCGCTGGAGTTTTCTCGACGGTCCCATCACTGCCAATAACCCGATGGGAGTTCACCATGCCTGGGGTCGCACGTACAAAGACACGTACCAGCGGTTCTTTGCGATGACCGGCCATGACCAGCGATTCCAGAACGGTTTCGACTGCCAGGGACTGTGGGTGGAAGTCGAAGTCGAAAAGCAACTGGGACTCGGCACGAAGACTGCCATCCACAAATTCGGGATCGACAACTTCGTCAACGAATGCAAGCGCCGTGTCCTCAGGTTTGCGGCTCGCCAGACAGAACAATCGCAGCGACTCGGCTACTGGATGGACTGGGACAGCCCCGAGCAACTTCGCCAACTGGCCGAACAACTTGGCACCGATGAAGAGGTCACCATCACGACTCCGACTGGCAAAACCGAAACCGCGAAGGCGCATCAGCTTGTCGAGCGACTTGGCAACTCCGAATGGGGCGGCAGCTATTTCACGTTCAGTACTGAGAACAACGAAACCATCTGGACGTTCCTGAAGAAGTGTTTCGAACGCGGCAAGATCTACCAAGGGCACGACGTTATGCCCTGGTCCGGCCGCGGCGGCAGCGCGTATTCGCAGATGGAAATTGCCGAAGGCCGGAAACTGACGACGCACAAGAGCGTGTTCGTGCGGTTTCCGTTAAGAAAGCAAAGCGATGGGAAGAATGGGAATCAGAGGAATGATGCGACTGAATCTCATGATTCCCCTTCCTCCCATTCTTCC
>JANOUN010000383.1:0-2831 GCA_031416875.1 Planctomycetota bacterium
CGCGAGCCCGCTGCGATCTGATAGCGCTGCGGTGATTCTTCCCAGCGCACCAGGCCGGGGGCACGCACCCAGACATCCGCTGACTGGCCCTCTTTGCTCACTTTGAGCTGCAGAGAACTCGCGCTGCGGAGTTCGCTCAGCACGGTTGAAAACGGCGTCTCGCTCAGCGCGGGAGAATTGTGTGCCGCAGTCAGCCACAGCACAACCGCCGAAGCGACTGCCACAAGTCCTGCGAAACCTCGTGAAGCCAGTAACATGATCATCGGTGTTCTCCTCTTTTCTTTGCTTGATCGCCAGTTCTTATTGGTGACTGCAGGTCGCGTGTTTGTCTGATTTACGGATTGAACCGCGACCGGGGATTCATCGAACGCAGCTGCCGCGCGTTGTCGGATCGACTCCAGAATTGCATCATCCGGAGCGGGTGCATCCACATCGATCGTCCGCAATAAGGCGGCCAGTCGCTGTTCGCCGGGTTCTGGTGTGTTGTCGAGATTCTCTTTTGTCATGACAGTCTGGCTCCCTGATCAGAGCCTACAAGGATTTCAAACGCTGCGCGGAACTCCCGCCGCGCGCGGGCCAGTTTGGATTTTGTGGCTTCCGCCGAACTTCCGGACTGAGCGGCCATTTCTTCCAGACTGCAGTCGTCGAGATACTTCGACGTCAGCAGAATCGCGTAGTCCGCCGACAGTTCCGCGAGGACTCGCCGAACAAGATCTGCCACTTCACGTTGTTCTTCGATTTCATGCGGAGATTCATGGGACTTGAGCAAACCGGCGACATCAATTTTTCCACTCTCCGCCAAAGCCCTCCAGCGATCGACTCGTTCGGCTTTTCGCCAGTAATTCGAAACCTGCCGATGCACGATACCTGTCAGCCAGGCCCACAGCGTGCCTTGCTCCACATCAAATCGTCGCGCTGAACTCGCCGCCGCGAGAAAGACCTCCTGCACCACATCTGCAACACCCGCCGCATCCGGCCCGACAAGCCTGGCTGTCAACCGCCACACCGCGATGTTGTAGTTTTCATACAGCGCACCCCAAGCCTCCCGATCGCCTTCCCGCAACCGGCGACCGACGTCAAGTTGTTCCTCAGGACTGAGCACTGAACAGGCTCACAGATGACAGTAAATCGTCTGCACAGACATTGGCGCGAGGGCGTCCACATGTGTCGCAGTTTTTTGCGGAATGCGTGAATTTCGCCAATCGTAGCGTTTCACCGGATTCTAATCCTGGTGGTCTGCCAGTCGTGTTTTGATGTGTGCCACTGGCTTTGCCAGTGCCTCCTGCAGATTGGGAGCACTGGCAAAGCCTGTGGCACACAACCCATCAATGAATGCGTGACAGAGAACCAGGTTGCGGCACTTTGATTGCGATCTGGTGGCTGACGCCATGTCAGCCTTCGGCACGACTCCCGTCATTGCTCGCCTTTCTTCGACGTCGGACGTTGCTTGGCTGCGGGAGATTCAAAGTACAATCGCACGGTAGAAACGATGGAGATTTCGGACTGCATCGGCAACTCTTTGGATTGCACATCACCGTCCGGATAAAGTCCGCGGTAATACGTGTTCTTTGGTCGAAACGTACGAAGCACGGGGATGTCACGGCGTGAATAGGACGTCTCGTATTCCGCGTCGTTGCTGTTGGTGAACGATTCGTACAACGACTCGGGATAATAGGCACGAGTTGATTCCTGCAGATTGATCAGCGATGGCTGCTGTTCAAACAAAGCGCCAAGCAACGTCACCGATTTTTCCTGTGCGGCCTTGACTGCTGCGGCACGTGCCTTGATTTTCATCTCATCAAGTTCTTTGCTCCAATAGTCGAACGCGATAATGTCGGCGACTTCTTTTTCAAACGCCAGATTGATGGCTTCCATCGCCTTGGCATCGTTTTTGACCGCCAAATGCAGATTTGTCTGCATCAGATAGCCAGCTTTCTTTTCGACCGCGACGTCCTGATCGCGAATCTTTTCAATGTCAAATTCGTATCTTGGCAGGACAGCGATAAAGTCCTCAACAATACTCTCCTGAGCGATCCCAGCCTCCATCCAGGCTGCCGTCAGTGACTTGATAGTCTCCGTCACTTTCCGTTTGCATTCAGAGGGCGTTTTGCCTTCCGCGGTCACGGCAAGGACGACTCGGATCTCTGTCGGCTTGACTCGCAGTTCTGCCTGACCCTCGATCGTGATGTATCCCTGAGCCACCTCCGGATCCAAAGGGGCCAGCCCGGAAGATTCGTGAGTTTGATCGCGTCCCCCGCCAACCGCGCCACGAGATCCACTGAACTGCGCGGATGCCGGTGTCAGCGGGAGAAGCGCAAAACCAACAAACAAAATGGACATTTTCGTTGGAGACATTGTGGATACCTTTGCGATCATAGGACGAGAATCTGGAGACCAGTACAAAATCAGAGGCAAGATAACCATAAGGCGACGGTCTTACGATGCTTGATACTGAGTAGGCCGAAGTCGTGAGCCATCGTGACTCGAATCTTGCTGCGTGCTACAATCCAGATCATGAATCAACCTTCGAGGTACGTAAAAATTGTCGAATGGTCTGACGAAGACAACTGTTTTGTCGGCAGCTGTCCTGGCCTGTTCTTCGGCGGTTGTCATGGTGATGACGAACAAGCTGTATTCGCCGAGCTTTGTCAGATTGTCGAAGAGACGGTTCAACTCTACCAACAGGAGGGAAGAACTTTGCCTCCGGTGACATCCGGGTATGACTGGGCAAAGACGATCGCAAATCATGCGGCAGATTTGTGAGCATGCTGAATGTTCGCACAACCACGCTGCAGCGAATCCTGATGCTGCTGGTGTGCATGTTGATCTGC
>JANOUN010000384.1:0-3118 GCA_031416875.1 Planctomycetota bacterium
CTACCGAAAAGTACGAAGACCTGGTGAAAGCCGGTGTGATCGATCCTACCAAGGTCACGCGTGCTGCTCTGCAAAATGCAGCCAGCGTTTCAACGTTGTTGCTGACCAGCGACGCGCTGATCGCTGAAATGCCAAAGAACGATAAGAAGGGTCATGCCGGACACGGCGACGAAGACCTGTACTAGACCGAATCGTCAACGGTAAAAACTCTAAACCCGGCATCCCATGGATGCCGGGTTTTCTTTTTGGGCAGGGCCGGGCCGGAAAAAGCAAGGGGAAAAAGGATAACGGTTTAGTCCATCTCCCATCGATCGCACCCTGTCGTACATATTTCGCCAGTGGCGCGGCGTGACGGTCGCAGAGCGTGCGATATTTCTGTCACAACGGTCTTTGTGGCACGAGTGCGAGCCGGAAACCGCGCAGCAGCGAACGGGCGCGAAGCAATCGCGTGCTGGCGGTCGATTGGAAGGAATGAGCCTGAAAATGCCGGCAGATTGTGTTTGAAGGATGTGGGGCGCGGTCAGGCATACGCCCCGTCATCGGCTTTGGCCGCTGAGTTCGTCGCCAGATCTCAGCCCGAGACATTCAGCTGTCATCGTACAGTCGTCGCAGTACTCGACCTGGCCGCTGAGTGAAGAGTCGGCAGTAGATGTCGCTCAGGCGATGACGCTGAAGTTTCGCGGTCTCAGCGACTGTCATCAATTGACCCATTCGTACGGCACCCGCATGACTGCGATGACCAAACGTGATTTTGTGAAGGACGACCAGAGGCCGCAACGCTCGTTCGGCGAGATTGTTCGTTGGCGGCACACGAGGATCATCCAGAAACACGAGCCACTCGTACTGATGCTACAGAATTCTCTTCAGACGGCAAACTCAGGGCCAGGCGGAAGCCGATGCTGCCTGAGCGGCCCGGCGGGAAGGATTTGCCACGGCACGCCGTCCGGAAATCCCTCGCGTCGAGGCACCAACCGCCGCCACAGATCACGCGGAAAGCTTTCCACAAAACGCCACCGCGCCATTCCAACTGACATACTCCACCGGGTCGTTCACGCCTTTCAATTAGCTCGGGTTTGTCTCCATCACTTGCTCGTGCTGGCCCGGAGTTGGCGCATCAAAGTCCGGTGCCTCGCACTGAGTTGGCCTGCGCCAGTTCAAGCACACCGACGTGCAGATTCTGCCGAAGCGAGACTGCAATTGTACCACCGACGCTGATTTCAGCATTGTCCAGGCGGGGGAGATGACAAGGATGTCAAGGGGATGCATGAAGTCCTCTGGTCGCAGTTTGATCGGGGACTAGACTTCCTGATGTCGAAATCGACGTTGCGAAGTGTGACATTCCCTATCCGCCACGTCAGCACTTATTGACGTAACATTGTGCAGGAATTTCCGATGAGTCGATCGCCTTTACTGTTGCTTGCCGCCTGCCTCATCGCGATCCAGTTCGCCGGATGTACCACGACAGAATCATGGCGCTCCGCAATTGGTAAATCGACTCACAGTGCAAAGTCAAAGTCCATGGAGCAGAGGACTGCCGACCACGACGCTGATGAAGATGATGAAGATGATGAATACGACGATCCACGGAACTATGTTGGCGACGAAAGCCGCGCTGGACTTGCGAGTGAGGAGCCTCTTGATCCGTGGTTCGGAAAGTACAATTACGCCGATAAAGGGCGGGCGATAGAACGCAATCTAAGATAAGGAGGCATCTCCGCGGCATCTCCGGGCGGGCATCTCCGGGGCATCTCCGGGGACACAGCATTATTGTATCGAGCGGCACAGCGAACGCGAGTTTCCTGAAGACGACGGGCGGGAATCGGGGACGTTCGGAATGCAGCGACCGACCCTTCTGCTGCCGGGCCAACCGCTTCGCCGCTGTCGGCATGGCCAGGTCGAATCTCGCTGGCCAGCGCCGCAGCGAACGTACTTCCAGAAGTCCTGATCAACAGCGGAGAACGTTCGGCAGCTCCGGCTACACAGTGGCCAGTAACTCGCGGGTTTCCTGGCGACTCCGATAGCGGCGGGAATTGGACTTTGAACGATGCTCGTCGATTCGCTGCGGCTGCCCCGCAACCACGCTGAACAGCTTGCTGAAATCCTTCACAAGACGACACCAGATCTCCGGCGTAATTCCCAGTCGGTCAAACAGCGGAGCAAACTGTTTCGGTGTCGATCCTCGCTTGCCCGCACGAGTCTGGCGAGCCGTCCAGTCCAGCAGACTCAGGTAATCCGTCGTTGACATCGGCAGGAATCCCTTGTTACTGCAACGAGCACCCTGCTTGTGAGCACACGGCCCCATCGTACTCGATCCGCCCCGCAGCTCCACCGGTGCCAGATGACGACTGCCATTGTTGCCCGTGTCTCCGACGCGGGACTCCTTTGCTGGCAGGTCGCCGGATCGAACCACGCGACGGTTCGAAACCTGAACGTCAGCAGCGTTATGATCGGTGGTGTCTTCATCGACTGAATACTGAACACTGCCAACTGAATGCTTCGCCTGCACGTCGCAACATCGCTTCTGAGCTGACGTAAAATCACTCTCTTCGATGGTCTCTGCCAACGTCGCTCGAATGGGATTCAAATCCACATACGCCGCACACGCCACTATCGCCGTTTCATCCAGAAGCCGAACCGCACGATACCGCGCCTGCCAGAATTTGCCGACTTCGCCATCTTCTTTATTGGCTCGCTGAGCGATATTCTGACTCAGCAACCGCATCCACCATGAGATATCGCTCAACCGACTGCGGATGATTTTCAGCCTGGCCTTGTCGTTGCGAATGTGGTTCAGTTCGAACTCCGACGGTACCTCAGGCTTGCCGTTCGCGTCTCGGCGTTCAGGACAAAGCATCAGCCACCGCCGAGCGATTTCAGAATTATCCCATTCCGCCACAACATCCGGGCGCGATCTCAGAACCAGATGAAAATGATTGCTCAGAATTGCTTGACACAACAGATCGATTCCGAAGTGTCGAGCCTGATGAATCAACTGCTCATCAAGCCACCGTTTGCGATGATCAAAATTCTTCCCGCTGACCGGATCATCCCCCAGGAGGAAACATCGGCGAACCGTGCGATTCATCACTTGCACAATCGCAATCTCATCCGCCGCAAA
>JANOUN010000385.1:0-4126 GCA_031416875.1 Planctomycetota bacterium
CCGCTGCACTATCGGGCTGGTTATCCATCGATTGGAGCCAAAGAGCACAAATGGATTGAACACCTTGCCGAAATGGTGGGGCTTGGCGATCGAATGGATCATCGCCCGTTTCAGTTGTCCGGTGGTCAGCAGCAGCGCGTGGCAATAGCTCGAGCGATGGTGAATAACCCTGAAATCATTCTGGCGGACGAGCCTACCGGAAATCTGGATTCGAAGACAGAACATGAAATCATGGAGATGCTGCTGAAACTCAATCGCGAAGGCCGCACCATCATCATGGTGACTCACGAACCCAATGTCGCGAAACTCTCCAAGCGACAGATCTACATGCGCGACGGTGTCGTTGCCGGAGAAGGTGTTTTTCCGGGGTAAATCACGTAGCTCAGTCGCTCCGCCGACTGAGATTCCAATGTCCAATGTCGCCAAGACACACTCTTTCCTGAAGCGAGTATTTCTGCAAAGTAGAATTCGTCAGATAGGCCGTCTGGCTTTGTTCTCGATAGCAGGTTCGACAGGATGCGAGTCGCGGAGCGACGTCGCCTACGTAGTTCAACATCATCAAGAAACACTGACCGCTTCAGCTCGCATCTCTTCAACGTAAAACTCGTCCCATGATGAATCTTCTCCGAACCGTCGAACTGGCACTCAAGAGCCTGATGCTGCACAAACTGCGGTCGGGTCTGACCATGCTTGGGATCGTGTTCGGAGTATTCTCCGTCATCGCGATGCTGGCCATCGGTGAAGGGGCCAGCCAGCAGGCTCAGGAACAGGTCCTGAAACTTGGAGCCACCAATATCATCGTTCGCAGCGTCAAACCGCCGCGTGAAACCGCCGGCAGTCAGGCACCAGGATCATTTGTGCTCCGTTATGGCCTGCTGCGGGCCGATTACGATCTGCTGTCACGTACAATTCCGACGGTGGAGCAGGCAATTCCGATTCGAGAACTGACCAAACCGTGCCGCTATCTGCATCGCGAGCTGAATTGCCGCATCGTCGGCTGCACGCCGGACTATCGCGACGTCAATCATTTGAACCTGGCTCAGGGGCGATTCATCACCGACGAGGACCGTCGCACCAAAGACAATGTGGCCGTCCTCGGAGCGGGTTCGGCACAAATGTTGTTTCAGTACGAAGACCCGCTGGGTAAGACTGTCAAGATTGCGGATCGCCGCTACATGATCGTTGGTGTGACAGAATCACGGGAAGCCAGTGCGGCCATCGGTGGCAGCATGTCGGGTCAGGACTACAACAACGACATTTATATACCACTCGAAACGATGCGTGTCCGCATGGGAGATCTGGACGTCGATCGTCGAACCGGCTCATTCAGTGCTGAAGAAGTCCAGCTGAACCAGATTACGCTGCGGATCGTGGACAAAGATCAGGTCGTTCCCACCGCCGCAGTCATTCGCGAAAGCCTTGCGCAGAATCACAAGGATCCAAACCAGTACAGTATCGTTGTGCCTCAGGAACTGCTCAAACAAGCCGAACAGATCAAGGTCATTTTCAATGTGGTGCTGGGATCAATCGCCGCCATCAGTCTGATCGTCGGTGGCATCGGTATCATGAACATCATGCTGGCGACCGTCACCGAACGCACAAGAGAGATCGGTATTCGCCGCGCGCTGGGAGCCAAGCAGAGCGATATCACGGCCCAGTTCCTGACGGAAACCATGGTGCTGGCGGGAAGCGGTGGCCTGATCGGCGTTATTCTGGGATTGCTCACACCACTGGCCTTCGAGGGTATTAAGCTGTTGGCACAGAAATTCATGCTGGAGGGCGGTCAGGCGACGTCCGAAGTCGGCACGATGTTTCTGAGTCTGACGCCGCAGATCGTCTGGAGCAGCCTGCCCCTCGCGTTCGGGATCTCCGTCGGTATCGGAGTTATCTTCGGCCTTTACCCCGCCCGCGCCGCCGCCCGCATGGACCCCATCGATGCCCTGCGCCACGAATAGAAATCACGGGCACGCGACAACCTTGCCTCACCGTTTACTGTTTCCACTTACCCTTCATGGTGCTCTGTCAAGGCTTGGAAAAGGGGTCAGGAACCAATAGCCAAATGGCCCGAAGGGTGCTGCGCACTATTGGTTTCTGACCCCTTTTCCAAGCTGTGAGGGTGAGCAGGCCGTGTGTGATCAAGTTCGATAAGACGCAGGATCGTGGACTCAGGGTGAGGCCAGACGCTCGATCGCCTGCAATTCTTCGGGTTCCAGTTGGAAATCAAAGACATCGAGATCCATTCGCATGTGATCAGCGTCGGTGGTCCCGGTCAGAGGCAGCATTCCGATATCGAGAGCAAATCGAAAAACAATCTGGCTGACGGTCCGGCCATGGCGCTTTGCGATCTGGACCAACTCGGGACGAGCCATCACATCGCGATTGCCGGTCAACAGCGAGAAACCCTGGTAGATCATCTCATTGGCGGCACAGAATTCCCGGATGAGGCGATCCCAGCTCCGGACGGCGTAACACCGGTTCTGAACGAAGCGAGGCCGGACGCGTGCCTGCTGACACAGAGACTGGAGCTGCTTGAGGGTCACGTTGCTGACACCGAGCAGACGTGCTCGACCGTCGTCGTGGATCACTTCCATGGCACGCCACGCTGCCCAATCGTCCGGAGCCAGACCGATTCGCTGAGTTGGCCCGTGCAGGACATATGAATCGATGAACCCGGTTCGCAGGTGGTCAAGCGAACTGGCGAACGATTGCTCCACCTGGGTTGTGACGGAGGCGGCGGGATCGTATGGCACACGCTGATCCTGCCCGCTCCGGAAGGTAAATTTCGTTTGCAGGAAAAGATCATCACGGACAACAAGGCCGCTCTCGATTGCCGCCACGATGGCCTGCCCGACCGCCGCTTCGTCGTAATGCCGCCGCTGGTTCGCGGTATCGATTCCACGAAAGCCCTGTCTCAGAGCCAGCTCGGTCAGGCGCTGCGTCTCGTTCTCCTTCCATGCGGTTCCGTAGAGAAATCGGGGAACTCGAACACCTGCGATTTGAGTAGTGTGAACGATCATGTGATTTCCGGATTTAAGTGTCTACTCTGCGCGACTTGAGACAGCTGAGGAACATGTGGCGCACGACCGCAGGAGCTTCTGCGGGGCGATATGACCGTGGTCCGATTGTCGAATCCATCAGGTCGCGGCATCGTACTGCGGAGGTGGTTAACCACACATCCACAGACGCCAGCGTTTCCAAAATTCACCGTTTGATGCCGCATGTTGCATCGCGGTCAATGTGCTGATGCCGATGCTGTTTGTCCCCGATTGCACTGCGTTGTGCGCGACTGCAGCGTTGCCGAATGGCAACATGGTGCCGCGCGACGCTGACGATGTGTTCAGCGTGATGAACATTTTCCAAAACAGCGTAAGCCGTTATGCAGAATTCATTTGCGTCACCGGCCAGTCATTTCTTCGCCGTCCGTCTTTGCGCGCAAAGGGCCTTTGGCACACCCTCTGCTTTACACCCTTCCATCAACCGAGCATCACAGTGAAGCCGGTGAAAAAGGGATGGTGAGACTCATCGAAACTGAGTGCTCTCCATGAAGGTCACATCAAGAAACGGGAGACATTGCAATGAACATTCTGAACGCACTGAAGAACGACGAAAACGGTTTTGTCGTTTCTGCGGAACTGGTACTCGTCGGCACAATTCTGGTGCTCGGCATGATCGTGGGACTCACCGAACTGTCCTATGGCGTCAACGAAGAACTGGAAGACCTGGGCTCCGCCATCGGCGCTATCAATCAGACTTATTACTTCACTCTGGCCAGTGGCAAAAAGGGTGAAGTTGTCGGGAGCACGAACATGGACTTCCAGGACGAGTACGATAACAGTTGCGACATCACCTGCAACACTCCAGCACGCGGTGAAAAGAACAGCAACTAGGAATACGTGAATCACAGCAGCCTGCGAAACTATAAAGAACCATCATTCACATCAATCATCATAAAGGAACACTGACATGAACATTCTGACCGCATTGAAGAACGACGAAAAGGGTTTTGTGGTCTCGGCCGAACTGGTACTGGTCGGCACCATTCTGGTACTCGGCATGATCGTGGGACTTACCGAATTGTCCTACGGCGTCAACGAAGAACTGGAAGACCTCGGCTCGGGCATCGGAG
>JANOUN010000386.1:0-6307 GCA_031416875.1 Planctomycetota bacterium
CGCAAGTGGCTGACCGCTGGTGTCAGCGAAGACGGCACATGGTCGAAGACAACAGTGGGCACTCCGCAGGGGGCGGTCCGTTTTGCACTTCAGTGCAAACATCGAAACAGGGCACCGCTGCTGGCGAATGTGTATCTGCACTATGTCTTTGATCTGTGGATTGAATGGTGGCGAACACAACGCCACGGCGACGTGGTGATTGTCCGCTACGCGGATGATTTCGTGATCGGCTTCGAACGCCTGGACGACGCGGAAGCGTGCCTGAAGGATCTTCAGATTCGTTTTGCAAAGTTTGGCCTGAAGCTGCACGAGAGCAAGACTCGTCTGATCGAATTTGGAAAGTACGCGGCAGAACGCCGTGACCGACGAGGTGAAGGCCGACCGGAGACTTTTGACTTCCCTGGGTTCACTCACAAGTGTGCTCGGACCCGAAAGACCGGCTGGTTTACGATTCATCGTCACTCGATTGCGAAACGCATGCGGGCGACCTTCCAGAAGATCAGGACGGATCTGCAGAAACGACGACACCATCGGCTGGGTGACACCGGTCGCTGGCTGAGGCGTGTTGTGCAGGGATGGCTGAATTATCATGCCGTCCCGAGCAACAGTCAGTCGCTCTGCCGTTTCATCGACGAGGTGACTCGTCTGTGGTTATCCGAGATCCGCAAGCGCAGCCAGCGAGGCCGCAGTGGCTGGACATGGGAGCGCATGCAGCGCCTTGTGCGTCTGCATCTTCCTCGTCCCAGAGTCACCCATCCATATCCCAACGAACGCTTTCGCGCCCGACTCAAGGTAGGAGCCGTATGAGGTAATTCTTCAAGTACGGATCTGTGCGGGGGGCCGCTGGCAACAGCGGTCCCTACCGCGATAACCAATAGCCAAATGGCCCGAAGGGTGCTGCGCACTATTGGTTCCTGACCCCTTGTCCAAGCCATCTACCTTGCTGACGTGAGCTGCAGCTGTGGCCGCAATTGCTGCCTGCGGGTTTCGACCACAGTGGCAGCGGCTCCTACGGCCTGCTCGGCCATTGTGAGTGCCGCCGTCGCTGTCGTTATGACAACCTCGATTGCCGGAATCTCTGCCGTCAGAGCCTGCATGGATTTCTCAGTTGTCTGCATCGTTTCCGTTGCAGTCGCGATTGTCTTTGCGGCAGCTTCCATTTCTGTTTTTGCATCGACCATGGACTTATCCATCACAGCAATCTGCTCCGTCATGCCGACGATGGATTTTTCCTGGCGATCAGCCACTGCAGCAAGACTTTCCGTAGCGGATTTGATCTCAGCATTTTCAGGCAATGTGGCCAGAGCGGCTGTGGCCTGTACCAGAGCCGCCTTGAGCAGCGGCACCGCGGTTTGTGTCTTCGTCATGACGTCCACCTGAGCGACCTTCTGAGCTTCGATCGTTGCGACGGAAACCGTCAAATCCTTCATTTTTTGATCGTTCGCTGTCACGGCAGCCTGCGCATCCAGCATGGTTTTCTGAGCTGCCGCGATCTGCTGTTGTTTTTCCTGCAAAGCTGCCTGAGCTTCGAGAGATGTCAGCTGCACCTCGTCGCGTTTGGCTTTCGCGGCGTCCAGCGCTGCCAATTCATCCCGAAGTCCGATGTAATGCTGCCAGCGGGTCACAAGCGCGTTTGTCCGGCTGACTTCCTGCTGCACTGCGGCAAGAGCCTGTTCTTTAAGTGTGGATGCTTCCTGAAACGGAGGCAATGCAGCGGTTTCCGTGTCGACGACGCCCTTGGCCGCAACCATCGCCTGTTCATCGACGGTGAGCTGTTGCTTCTGGGCGGCGACATTGTTTGTGATGGTGATGACGCTGGTCTTCGTTGTTGCCAGTTCAGTTTCATTCGTCTTGAGTTCTGCTTCGCGGGCCGCCACCTGTGCTTTGAGCTGTTCAACAACTTTCTTCAGTTCTTCATCAGTCGGCATCATGTCAAACGCTGCTCCGGATTTTTCAGCAGCGGCTTTCAGGTCCGGAAGAGCTTTCTGCAATGCCGCAGCACTGACAGTGAGGGTCTGATCTTTAGTCTGTTCGGCAACCAGCTTTTGCTCTTCTGCCGTGATGAGCGCCTGCTGATCGGTATATTTCTTCTGAACTCCTGCATAGGCCACATTTGCAGCGTCGATCTTCTGTGTCTGAGCTGTTTGAGCGGCAGCAGCAGCATCACGCTCGGCCGTTGCGGCCGCTAGTTTTGCAGCCACCGGAGCCACCTGTGCCTGCGCGGCTGCAAGGCGTGACTCCAGCGTGGGCGGGTTCGTAGTCAGCTGTCCAATGCGAACACCATCAGCAGCGTTCCACACACGGATTTCACCAGTCCAGTCACCGGCGATCACGCGATTTGTTTCGTCGCAATGTGTCGCATGGAGAGCAAGATCGCTGAACGCTTCGAAATCCTTTAACGCGCCTCCATTACCGTCCCACAGTTTGGTGACTCGATCACGCCCTGATGACACAATGCGTCCATCGCGGCAGAATTCCACTGAAAAGGCACCGCCCCCGTGGGCTCCCCACGATTTGATCTGTCCACCGTTTTCCATTTCCCAAAGTCGAATGGTGGTGTCTTCACTGGCGGATGCCAGGACATTGCCATCGATTCGCCATGAAACCGAAGTCACGGCAGCGGTGTGGCCGGAGAGCGTCAAATACTCGCGACCCGTGTGCGCTTCCCACACAAGCAGTCCGCCGTTGCGATCGGAAGTCGCCAGCAATACGCCGTCCGGGCTGAATTCCAGGGCATAGATCCAGTCTGTGTGCTTCTTACATTCATAGGCAAGTTCGCCCGTTGCGGTGTTGTACACGCGAACAATCTTCTCCGGTCCGCCGAGCGCAATCAGTGACTGATCAGCACTGATGTCTGCAGCAAGAACTTCATCCAGTTCGTCGCCGACCGACATAATGCGTTCGCCTGTCCGAACGTCCCATACGACACACAGCCCCTTGGCAGCTCCGTGACCACCTCCAGCGAGCAACAAAGCGCCGTTGCGGCTGAATTTCAGAACTCGGGGAATTCCTTCCGGAAACGGGAGCACGCCCAGCGGCTCCAGTGTTTCTGTGTGATAGAGAACCACCTGCTTCTGGCCTGCCACAGCGGCCAGTTTCGACCAGGGATTCGTCGCGATCGCGGAGACTGCTGTCGTCGCGGACGTATGAACCACCGGTTCGACGTTCAGCACGTCTGGCATCGGCGGCGCACCTTCAGGTCGCGCGCCGGCAGACACGTCGACCGTCATCGCCGCGTTCTTTTTCTTCGGCAAAGCGACTTTGCTGGATGAAGTCTCCGGAGCACCGCCATCAATCCATTTCTTAATCAGGTCGAGCGTGGCGTCGGGGAGTTTGTCAGCCTCGGGCGGCATGAACGGTTCGCTTTGATGTGAGACCAGACTATAGAGATAGCTGGCACCGGAATCTCCCACTTCAATCGACGCACCCGCAGCCCCGCCCTGCATCAGCGAGGAATACGATGAGAGGTCCAGGTCGGAAGTCTTTTTGTTTGTGTTGTGACAAGTCAGGCACTTTTCACGCAGAATTGGTTTGATATGGTCTTCGAAGTTCACCTTGTCCTCAGCCATGCCGACTGAAGTACAGACCTGTACGGCAAGCGCAGCAAGGCCAGCAGATAAACCCGGCAGGAACGAATTACTTCGACTCATGTTCAAACTCCTCAGCTCGAAAAGCGGACTTCGCTCATCCGACGCCCCGTAATTCTTTCGGGGCCAATGTAACACAACACTCACTTCTCATAGGCAGAATCTGCCGGTCTGGCCAGCCGACACAGACCCCGCACACCAAAAACTCTCATTATCCTCCGCTCTCGGAACGGAGGAATCCGGTCGATCGATACAACACGACGCGACAGTTGCTGCAAATCAATGATTGAACAGGAACTCCCTTGAATTCAACAGTGACCAGAAGATGTCTTCCAGAGCTTCCTTTTTGTTTTCCTGTTCCGCGACGATGGCGGTCAGTGACGTCACTTCTTCCGCGGTGGGTTTTCGGGAAAAGCAGCGAACGTACATTTCTGAGATGATGTCTTCCGGAGTTTTTCCCTCTTCAAGGCGTTTCGCCACCAGGCCGCCCTGCTGGATTTTTGCGTTGGACGTGTCACCGTTAATCAGATGCAGAGCCTGTGACAGGTTTGGTTCCATTTTCACTTCACACGAGCAGACAGTCTCGCGCTTTGCTCGACCAAACGTTGTCAGAAAGTACGTGGCCGTATTTCCGTCGGCAATCTGAACGGCTCGTGCTCCGACTGGCAAGCCTGGGAATTTGTCCTGAGTGCTGGTAACTTCGCTGATGCAGTCCAGCATGACTTCCGAACGGATGCGGCGCAGCTCGGCATGCGCAAAATTGCGATGATCCGATTCGTTCGATTCCGTGGGTTTGGTTGACAACTGATACGTCCGCGAAGTGCAGATGTCTCGCACCAGTTTGCGGAAGTCGTAGTTGTATTCCGTGAATCGCTTACCGAGTTCATCCAGCAGTTCTGCGTTGACCGCCGGGTTGCTGACGCGTACATCATCCACTTCATTGATGATCCCGCGACCCAGAAAATGCGACCAGACGATGTTGGCGAGGTTCTTTGCGAAGTAAGGATTCTCCGGAGACGCCAGCCATTCTGCCAGAACTTCGCGGCGATCGCGTCCGGCCAGATCCGGTTCAATTCCCCCCAGAAACTTCGGCTTCATCACAACGCCGCCGACAAGGTGTTTCACTTCCCCGCCGCCGGAATTGAAGATAATCGTTTCGCGAGGATCCTCACCCTGCTTACGACCAATCTGCGCAAAGAACGCCGCGAAGCTGTAATAGTCGTTCATTGTCCAGCGATCAAACGGATGGTTATGGCACTGAGTACACTGGATTCTCATGCCCATGAAGACCTGCGCCACGTTTTCAGCGGTCTTGAGTGTTTCTGTCTCTGTCTGGTAGTAGTTTGTCGCCGGATTGGCGAATGATCCGCCGCTTGATCCCAGAATCTCACGGACCATTTGATCGGTCGGCGTGTTACTGGCAATCTTTTCTCTGAGCCAGTTGAAGTAGGCCAGCATCGGTTTGGTCTCAACACGATTGGCGATCGTTCGCACCTGCAGAATCTCGGCCCATTTCATCACCCAGATATCCACAAATTCCTTGCGCTGCAGCAGTTCATCCACCAGCTTTTCGCGTTTGAGTGGATCTGCATCGGCAACAAATTTTGCATGTTCATCAACCGTTGGCAGAGTCCCGGTGATATCGACAGAAACTCGTCGCATGAATTCCTCGTCTGTACAAACCTCAGACGGGATAATTCGCAGCTTCCGAAGCTTGCTGTGCACGAGCGTGTCGATGTAGTTGAATTCAGGCGTCTTCGGGTCTTCGTACTGCAAGCCTTTTGGCAGCACGATGAACTGCGAACCGACGGTGTGCGTATCGAAGCGTGCCATAATAAAGGCTTCGCCGCGAGCGTGTGCTGTGACAAGGCCCGTCTGAGCAATTTCAGCACTGGTCTCGTTGTTCGAACTGAAGAAGGCCAGATTCGTCACGTCACGGTCAGTGCCGTCGGAGTACTTTGCACGAACAGTCAATCGCTGAGTTGTGCCTTCGCCGTCCATCACCGCGTTCTTTGGATAAAGCTCGACCGAGACAACGGACGGTACGGCACCCGGATCATTGGGAGCCCCGGCTTCCAGCCACCTCAGCACTGTATTGTAATGTTCGCTGCCGACATCAAAACGCTTGCCGCCGGTGTGTGGCACCAGACCAGCCGACTTTTCCATCAGCAGACTTTCCGCGGGCAATGCGAGGTTGATGCGGCGACCCGGGATTTCGCGAGTCAGGCGATAGTGGTCGCCTTCCGGATCGAATCCAAACAGTGACAGGCGAAAACCATCTTTGCCGCGGGCTGCCCCGTGACAGCTACCGTTGTTGCAACTCGTCTTCATCCAGACGGGCATGACATCCTGACGAAAACTGACGGCTGGATCGACCGCTGAATTCTGGACGACCACAGGCACGTCAACTGCATGTCCGCCGTAGGCAACCGTGATCTTTGTTGCGCCATCCGCGACGGGATAGAACGTCGCTCCGTCCCGACGCACGAGTGCTTCGTTTTCAACCGTCAATGTTGCCTGATCGGTGACGTCAAACGTCAGGCCGTTTGGCATCACGGCCTGAATGATCATGCCTTGCCGATCCCTCACGGCTGACAGATGAATGTCCATGGGAGCGACACTGATCGACGCCGGTGCTGCATCATCGCCCTGCGCTGACGAGATCATCGGCAGCAACGTCTGGGAGCTCTTCCCGGAGGTCGTGGGGACGCCGCAGTACG
>JANOUN010000387.1:0-6276 GCA_031416875.1 Planctomycetota bacterium
CACTTGTGAATAACCCGCCACGACGTCTCACCTCTGGACGCATCGGGTTCAACGGGTTCTCATCCACTGAGAGTGATCCGAGATGACGCCGATTCCTGCTGCCTATCAACTGCGTGCAATCGCGGCCACTTTTTTTCGACGCAGCATTGACCGCTCTCGTAATGAATTCCTCAATCGCGCTCAATCATCGTGTCGTGAAACGCAACACACACTGCTCACGGATTTGCTGCGACTGAATCAGTCCTCGGCGTTCTCCCGCGACTACGGTTTGACCGAAAGAACGACACTGCCGGAATTCCGCCAGCGTCTGCCTGTCACCGACTACGAATTCATCCGCAGCTACGTCGATCAGGTTGCCGAAGGAAATCACGCGGCGCTCCTGGGCGAAACAAACAAGCTGCAGATGTTTGCCACAACCAGCGGCACAACTGCTGCGTCCAAACTGATCCCCGTCACAACTCGTTTTCTCAACGACTATCGACGCGGCTGGCAAACGTGGGGAATCGGAACATACTCCGATCACGCGCTGTTGCAGAAGCTGAACATCGTGCAGATTTCCAGCAGTCATCAGAAGACGCGAACCGCTGACGGGACACCGTGCGGCAACATCAGCGGTCTGGTCGCGATCATGCAGAAGCGCGCCGTGCGATCGCTGTACACGATTCCTGCGGCTGTTGCGGAAATTGGCGATGCTGAAGCCAAGCGGTACACCATTCTTCGTCTCGCACTTGCGGATCCATGGGTTGGGATGATCATCACCGCCAATCCCAGTACGTTGCTGCAAATGACAGAATTCGCAGACAAACGGGCGGAATCATTGTTTCGTGACATTCGCAACGGTGGCATCAGCGGCGGCGATCTGCCGACCTCTCAATTACGCGAGTTGAAAAGTCGCCTGCGTCCCGACGTTCGACGCGCCGCACAGCTGCAGCAGGTTATGGATCGGCATGGCGCGTTGCGGCCTCGCGAATGCTGGCCGATGCTGCAGGCGCTGGGTGTCTGGTGTGGCGGAAGTGCTGCCGCCTATATTCCAAAACTCAAACAGGTCTTTGACGGCATCATTATTCGCGATCATGGATTGCACGCCAGTGAAGGGCGGATGACACTTCCTCTGCTGGATGAGTCCTCTTCGGGCCTGCTTGAAATCCAGACGCACTTTTTTGAGTTCCTGCCAGTTGCCGAAGCCGCGTCTGCAACTCCGATCGTGCTGGAAGCACATGAACTTCAGGAAGGCGCTGAATACTATATTCTGCTCACGACAAGTTCCGGACTGTATCGTTACAACATCCATGACGTCGTCCGCTGTACAGGATTTTACGGGACAACTCCGATGCTGGAATTTCGCCACAAGGGCGCACACATCTCGAGTATCACCGGGGAGAAACTTTCGGAATCGCAGGTGGTAGAAGCAGTGAACGCTGCTGTCCGGGAGTGTGGGATCCATCTCAGCCTGTTCACACTAACTCCACAATGGGGCGAACCGCCCGGTTATACGCTGTTCGTGCAGTGTGATTCCGCCGACTGCGAACGAGATGGTTCGCGGCTGAATCGATTTGCAGTGGTCGTGGATCAGCAGCTTGCCTGCAGCAATGTGGAATACAGGGAAAAGCAGGAATCCGGCAGACTGGCCCCGGTCCGCGTCCTGGGACTGCCGCCGCGCCAATGGGATGCATTCACGAAAACTCGCCAAGCTCGCAGCGGTGGCAGTCTCGAACAGTACAAACATCCTTGCCTGCTGCCAGACCCGCAATTTCAGAATCTGTTCCGCAGCACGACACAGGCGACGTCGTCTTGAGCTTCATTGAGCCAACTCGTGTAGCCCCTTCAGTCCCCTTGGCAGTTCAGGAATCAGTTCTTGTGTACTCTAAAACCCCCATGGCATTTCGCGTATTCGTTGTGGGGCCGATCTATCGAATGCTTGAGTATGCCATGTGATGACTCATCAAAGGCACATACTAAACCGCGTTCACAATGAGATGCGGAGTTTTCTGTAGGGTGTGACAAGCGAGCAACGCGAGCGCGGGCACACCGAGGATTCAGCGGAAACGTGGTGTGCCTTCGCAGCTTGTCAGCTGCTTGTCACACCCTACAAATTTCAAAACTCCGGATGCCATTCTGAACCTGGGTTAGTTGACCCATCGACATCCAATTCGAAAACAGGCTCCGCAGAAACGAAAAAAGGCCCTCGCCGCAGAAAGGGGACGAGAGCCTGAGAGTTATCGAGAGAACCAAATTGCCTGCCGTCACAAGTCCACTCTGGCTCGAAAAAGCGATGCCCATTCCGGGCTACACTCGCATCATTATCGCCAGGAAAGACAGCGTGATACAGAGTGATGAAAAATGCAGTACGAAGCCGGAGTTGCAATACTCAGGAGAGCAGAACACGCCTCAACAGAAACCGGCGGCAGGTTCACTCACACGATCATTTGTTCCATAAGCGTCCTCCAGATAAAGGAAAAACACAACAACGGAAAAAAGGCTTCTGGACTAAATGTTACCGCCAATCGATCGCTCGTCAATATGAATTCCAGAGAATGCCCCGCCGTTTGAATTCAGATTCGATGATGTGATTGTTCGAATGACTGTAACGATATCGGGGAGCTTGTCGGCACAGCATCGGAGCGAGATCATTCTGGCAACGATCACTTCCCTCGCCCGCTTATTTTTTCCAGGATTCCGTCCATCTCGCCAGCGTTGAATGCACGGACCGTCGTGGTATGAATGTTTCCTTCCGCACCGAGCTGGAGCAGCAACCCCGCGGCTGTTTCGTCGTCCGGAGCTTCAAAGATGAGTAGACCGTCGTAAGCTCCCAGGGTCCAGTAGATTTGCGTCACTTTGATGCCCATTTTCTTGGTGGCGACTTTGATCGCGGCGGCTCTTTTCGTCGTGTCTTTAATCGCCTTGAAGCCTTGTTCCGTAAACTTGATGGTGGAAATGAAGGTCGCCATAACACGTTGTCCTTGTTGAGTAGTCTGTAAGATACTGACGCAATCATCTGTGCAGCACGAAAGCGACCATAGGGGATCTGTCGGTCCTCGCGCTGAAAGATGCCTGCAATTCTATCCGCTGCCGCATTCGGCGGATAGAATAAGATACAAGGCTTGAAACCATGCACAGGCGAGTCTCCAAACATCGTGTCAGTGCCGGATTGCTGATGTATCGTATTCACGACAGCAACCTGGAGGTGCTTCTGGCTCATCCCGGAGGTCCGTTTTTCCGAAACAAAGACCACGGGGCGTGGTCGATTCCAAAGGGTGAAGTCTCACCGGGTGAGGACCTCGTTGAAGCCGCGCAGCGAGAATTCAAGGAGGAGATCGGCGTGTCGTTGTCAGGACCATTCATCCCCCTGAGGCCGGTGACGCAAAAGGGAGGCAAGATTGTTCATGCCTGGGCGTGTGAAGGCAACGTCGAGTTCCATGACACCCTGAGTAATACGTTCACGATGGAATGGCCACCAGGTTCAGGGCTTCAAATGAAATTCCCCGAGATCGACCAGGTGCAATTCTTCGACGTGACCACCGCCAGACAAAAGATCAACGCCGGGCAAGTGCCGTTGATCGATGAACTTGATACGATGTTGAGTCGGAAGAGTTGAGCCAGACCGCTTCCATACTGGTTTGCAGACCCCGGTGAGACGGCGGCATCAATCACTTCAGATCCGCCATGACGCACATCGCCGCATTTCGTCCGGGGATGCCGCTGACCGCGCCGCCGCGCAGGGCAGATGACCCGGCGCGGTAAATGCGGGGATGATGGGTTTCGACGCCCCAGCGGTCGACCTGATCCGGATCGTCGGTGAAAAACCACGACAGCGAGTTGTGAAAGATATTCCCCTGATCCAGATCCACTTCGCGTTCCAGATCCACCGGCGTTTTCACTTCGATACACAGTTCACCGCTGCGATCGCGCGCAAGGCATTCGATAAAGGATTCGGAGCAGACCCGATCGAGGCCTGCGAGGTATCGCTGTTTGACTTCTGTGCGACACGCGTCATTGTTGTCTTTGAACAGGCGGTATGGCATGTCAAGGCCGAAGAGAGTCAGCGTGTGATAGCCCTTCAGTCGCAGCTCCGGAGACAGGATTGAATTGTCCGTCAGCGTGTGACAATACATCTCGGCGGGCGCGGGGTTCGGCAATTCCAAGCGGGACGCCTGCTGCCATGACGTCTGCAACTGCTGGTAGCCTTCATCGAGATGAAATGAGCCCGAAAATGCTTCATCCGCTGACACGCCGCTCGCTTTGACCTGCGGCAACCGGTGCAGCAGCATATTCATTTTGACGACTGAACCTTCGTCCGCTGGAATCGGGTTCCATGTCTCACCCAGCAGGCGAGCAAAGGTTCTTGGCCCGGCATTGACGAGGACTCGCACTGCTTCGACGGCGTGTTCCATTTGATTGACCGCATAAGAAACTGTATGGCAGATCGGACCACACTCCACATGCGTGACCGGCGCGCTGGTGAGGAAAGTGACTCCCAGTGCGCGGCAGCGACTGGTCAGTGCATCGACCAGCGATTTCATGCCGCCGACAGGAACCCGCCATTCCCCGGTTTCGTTACCAATGACGTGATACAGGAAGCAACGATTCTGCAGCAGCGACGCATCGTGCGGCTGAGTAAAGACGCCGATTTTGGCATCGGTCAGCAGCAGACCGCGAAGCACATCATGTTCAGCGAGTTGTTCGATCACTTCGCCAAGTGGCCGTTCGACCAGGGCGTGCCATGCCGCGCGCTCGTCGTCGGTTTGCCGCGCAAACCGACACGACTCACGGCTGCGCAACGGCTGCAGCAGCGATGGCCATGCCACGCGGGCCATGGCAGATTCCAGTACCAGCAGTCGTTCGTACCCTTTCCAGGCCTCGTCGCTTCCGGTCATCTCCCGCATTGATTCACGAGACCGATTCTCATCAACATTGGAAATCACCAGACCGCGATTCGTTCCCCTGGCATCTGTGTATGGTGTAAAGGACGCCGTGCGCCGTCGCCGAGTTTCGAACTGGAGGCCGAGTTCATCAACAATCAGTGGCGGCAGCAGTGAAACCAGATACGCATAGCGGGACAACAAGGCGTCATAGTCCGGAAACACCTGTTGTGAAGTCGTCGCTCCGCCGAGGTAATCGTTGCGTTCCAGAACCAGCACCGACAACCCGGCCTTTGCCAGATACGCCGCAGCAATCAGGCCGTTATGACCACTTCCCACAATCACTGCGTCGTATCGAGTCTTGACATGCGATAGTGTCATGGTATTCCCTTACTGCGTGACTTCAATCAACTGATTCACCGGGCCACCAGGCAATTCCTGCAATGCCCCGCCGGGCCAGTGAATTTTAAGGGATTGATACGTGTCGAATTTGCCGAGTCCGAATGTGACCGGCAATTCCACCTGAGACTGATAACTGCGCGTCGGCATGACGGTGCGGCTGAGAACCGTTCCGTCTGGCAGAGTCAAATCCACTTGAGCGCCAATCGCGTCTTTGTTGCAGGTGGTGCCCTTCAGGCGGACGCGAAGCCAGTGATTTCCGGTCTGCTGATTGTTGCGTAACAGGCGAGGACGACCACCGGAAGAGAACAATATCAGATCAAGGTCACCGTCGGCGTCGATATCCGCCATTGAGGCACCTCGCCCAACCATGCGTTTCATAAAATCGGCACTGGTTTTCGCTTCCGGGAGCATGACAAATTCGCTGTCAAAATCAGGGCCGCAATTCCACAGCAGGTGGGGAGCCTGCTCATAATGCTGACTCGCCTGCACGACCTGAATATCTTCCTCAAGGTGCCCGTTGTTTTCAAACAAGTCAACTCGTCCATCAAGATCGGCATCAAGAAACAACACGCCGAATTTCAGGTCGGTTCGCGTCACCGGCCCAAGGCCGATTGAAACCGCTTCATCGCGAAACACAGGAATCGGCGCTCCGGGAGTCTGGCAAACATACAAGGCTGTCATTTCGGTCGCGAAGTTGCCGATCACAATCCCCAGGGCATCGGTGTTTCGGAACCAGGCGAAGTCAATCCCCATCGCACCGCGCGCTGCACCGCTGTTGTCAAAAGCCACACCGGATGTTGCAGCACTCTCGAGGAATGTGCCGCCCGGCTGATTGAGCAACAGCAGGTTCTGAACTGTGTCGTTGGCCACAATGATATCGGAAAGTCCGTCACTATTGACGTCGGCAAATGTCACGCCGAGGGATTTTGACGCCGGAACTCCCGTATCCGGATCGCGAATCTGAACGCTTGCCTGCTCGGAAACATCAGTAAATTTTCCATCGCCTTCATTGCGG
>JANOUN010000388.1:0-1757 GCA_031416875.1 Planctomycetota bacterium
GGGGTAAGCTTTCAGATTACCCGCATTCTGTAGCTGCCGACTGGCCTACGCAATTGCCTTTGGCTGATCCATCGGCAGTGACAAGGCAGAGTTTGCCGGTCTCAGGTTCCGGATCCGCGTGGGGAAAACTCTCTCCACCAGGAAGTGACATCCAAACGCGACCACCGATCCTTTCACAAGCTGATTCATGATGACCAGAAGTTCTGTCTCAGCCTTGACCGCTTGATAGAAGATGAGCGGAATCCAAAACAGAAATGTCGGATACTTCAAACAATACCTGAGGGTCAGGCGATAGAACACTGCGAAGCATCCTCCGAAAACAACCATAAAGATTGTTCCTGAGAATTCGCCAAAATTTGCATACGCCTCGCCTAACGGACTGATCGCCATGGACGTGCTGTCCAATATTCGCAGACCTGTGAAACGACGAAAACTCTCCCGACCTCCCGCCGTCGCCTTATCTGCCCAAAGGAACCTTGGCACCATCGAACCGAGGACTGCGTCCTTGACCGTCTCACCACGGGCAAATGGTTCATGCTCCGGGACGTGGTGCATTACGGCGGAAATAATCCATCCTTGATTCAACCTTGTGATCGCCAGCGACAACACGCTTGTTTCCCAGGCTCGACCGCCAGGTGTGACGTAGTCCAATACCAAACTGAACAAATTGGGCTGCGCTCCCTGTCGGAGTTGTTCTCGGTATTCCTGCTTGACAACCTGAATCGAAAACAAAGACACGGTCGTGGCTGTTAATACGACAGCCTTAAACAGGGCTGTTCGTTTCTTTTGGGCGAACCAATAGCAAAACAGAATCGCCAGCCACAGAATCATGTCATGAAACATTCCCGCTCCCAGCGAACTTGTCAGCAACTGAACGCAGGAGAGCGCGGCGAAGACGAGTCGTACCTGACTCCTGGACAGCAGGAAATAGATGGCTCCCACGTAGCGCAACTGTGATAACAGATGCATGAGAAATGCAAGTGACCCTGAAACCCGCGCCGCTGCGAGCGCCGCAATAATGGCGACGATGTTCAAAAGAACGCCGATCGTGAAAAACTTTCGGCGATCGATTTGTTGCAAGAGGTTTTTCTGTCTGACTGAAGCTCCAGCGAACAGCATCACGGCGACATACAATGCCGTTGCGGGAATTGCATATCGAAAGTATTGTTCCGCCGGAACCGACATTGTGTACCGTTCGATCGCATTTTCGGATGAGTAGCTCAGCAACGGCCCCACCAGCCACTGCAACACGGCAATCAAGCTCGTCAGTTGCAGCAGAGGCACCCCCTGGTCCAGACGCTTTTGAAACTCAAAAACAATGACTGCGGTGACAACAAGAATGCTAAACCAATTGGGAAGCCCCTGAACGGCACCGATCAATCCCAGCACGACGACCATGATAATGCCGAAAGCGGACGCACTTCGACGTTCAATCGCGGAACGTATCCAGGCAAATCGCCGTTGTCGGCTGCTCGGTTGCTCAGTCATGGATCCTCACTCGCAGCATGCGTCCCAATGTCCGTGACGCCTTCCAACCGAACATTCTTCGAGACCAGGCATTCAATCGCAATCGATCGGATAAACTGTCAAGACGATCACTAAAAACGTCGCGATACAACCAATAGCGGGATGCCTCAGAATTCTGCCCCCAGCCGATCACAGAACAGGCCGCTTTGAAACCTGCCTGCTGAGCTGCAGTCACGACAGTCTGGTTAAACCTCCCGCCCGGATAGGCAAGATAATTCACGGATGTACCC
>JANOUN010000389.1:0-6435 GCA_031416875.1 Planctomycetota bacterium
CAAAGACGCCTGACCCCTTTGGATGTTCCGCGTCGAACGTCGTCGTCCGAACCGCCAGTTTCTCGCACTTCGTGATCGACTTCGCCGACCCAGCGTTCAACGAGATTCGGAAGGGCTCCACCTTCAGGTCGGGATCGTGTCGAGAGATTTCGGAGAAGTTCACAGTACAGTGATCGCGCCTGTCCTGCAGATCCGTGCAGTCGTCGCTCAGTTGTGATGTCAGCCTGCACCACGACAAACTTCTTTTGTAGTGCAACGGTCCGCAGCAGATTTAGAAAGAACGTCTTTCCACTACCAAACCGGCCAATGATAAATCTGCATGCTGCTCCACCATGTGCAACACCTTCAAGATCGCGAACCAGTGCCTGCACTTCATCGTTTCGACCCACCTGAAAATGTTGAAGCCCTATGCCAGGCACAACACCAGCGGCAAGCGATTGAATAATCGCATTTCGTTCACGTAGTGGAATCATCTAATGGCAGACCTTACTCAAGTAACCGAAGCTGAACTTCGATTTCATCACCCAGCTCCACAAAAAGCGCGTCTCCGAACTCCTCATAGGACCACTCATTTATCTGCTCAATACCGGCCCCAAGCATCAACCGATGACCACGCGCGATTGCATCAAGAGCCTTTCTTGTCCAGCGATCCTGGGCCAATGCTGCTTTCAGCAATGGCTGCAGTCTCACAGCAAGCCGAACGAACCGGTCATCCCCATCGACACTCACCGCTGCCGTCTTCGCAACCGCTGTCGAGGGAGGCGAAATCGTTTCCGGTTTCTCGACGACCAGCGCTGGTGTTCGAACCTTTCCCCGTTCATCAGGCACTGGGGCGACTTCGTCGGCCTCAGCATCGGCGAGCATGGCGTCGCGAAGAAACTGAGTCACCTGCAACGTTTCCTGCATGATGGCATTGATTCGATTCAGATCCAGGCTGTATACCGATGGTGACGATTTCTGTGATTCTGGTCCGTCGGGTTGCACGGTGACAGACCGCAACAACTCATCGAGATCCGCTGCACTCAGTCCCAGCGATCGGTAAGCCTTCCCCAGTGCCTTCACTTCCTGGGGTGCGATCTGTTCGTCAGCAGCTGCGATGCCGACGAGGAATTCCCCAACGAGCTTTCTTTGTTTCAGTGACAACGTCTTTTGAAGCGTTTTCGCAGCTGAGAACTCACTTGGGGGCTGTTTTGTGAGAAGATATCGCAGGTGTTCCAGACGAGCCGAGTCTTGTGTCGACAAGTCAAACTGAGCCTCCAGATGCGACGACAGCCGCCCAAGTTCAATATCGTCAATTTGGCCATCCGCTGCAGCAATCCCAAAGCCCATTTCGAGGAGTACCGCCGCCGCATGGTACGATGCAACATCCTGACTAAGTTCCTCTGTTGCAGGAAACACACTGACGAGTTGATCCCATTCATAGTTCTTGCCGGTGATACGCGGATCAGGCTCGAACGCGAATCCCATGTGAGCGGCGGTCTCTGCAAGGTCGATCGATTGTGCCTTCGTCAGTTTCTTTCGTTCCGGCAGATCTTCTATCTTTGCGAACTCGCAAACGGCTGTAATGGTCCAGCCGTCATCTGTGACTGAACGATCGATTAACTGACACCACGTTTCAAAATGGGGATGATCTCCCGACCGAAGATGTTCCGGTAAAGCTTCATACATGTCTCCCGTGAACTCACCAGCCGCAGCCTTCTTGTGGGCGCGATCATACTCCTTCAGTTCTTCGATCGTCTGGACCCAAAGCGACACCAACGGCGAGAATTGGGATGTCGTTCCAAGAACGTTCGGGAGGCGTTCCCCCGCGAGCGGCCCTCCAACATCATGGATCCGACCGAGCGTGGCACTTGCAGGAAAATACTCAAGGCGTCGATCGCGTTTTCCAGCTCTTGCCTGAAACCCTTCGGGAAATTGAACTGCCAGCCGCTTTTGAAATGCTTCCCTGTGCAGATCCGGATGCCGTTTCAGAAGCACACTCCGCGGTGATCGTACATCCTGCTGGGCTAGTCTGTAGACCAGCTTGTTCGGAAGCGGTCGACGATACTGAGTGAAACAGGCAAGACACGTATTGAGCGTCTCTTCGCTCCAGTCGGTCGTCGAAAGTGCATCACGAATCACAGATGGCGGAACTGACTCAGCACTGAGGCTCAACCAAATGGTTGTCCATAGCAAGCTGGATGCGTATCGACGAAATGAGCGAGAATAGCCGTACATCGGTAACAACCGCAGTATCTCAAACGCAATCGCTGCATGGTCGGCTCTGTCAACAATCGACCGGCGTTCAAGTCCATAGAAGTAGATGAAGACGTAGCCGAGTTCGACGTTCGGATCGCACCGTCCGCCGATCAGCCAATCGAGATACCGTGACCGCTGAGGGGGCGATGCGGCGCGATAGCTGGGCCAATACGGCAATTGTTCTGCAAACTTGCCAGATGAAGAGACCGGAAGCCCAGATTCAATCAGCGATGCATCCGGAGGGTCTTGCAGTGTGCCTTTGCAAGCGTAAACCAGAGGTGAATCAATTACTCCTCGGTCAAATTTCAGAACTGTTGCAGGGCCATAGAACTTTGCGGTCGCCGCAGACTTTGGTTTCCACAATCGTGTCAATGAGTTCCAGATCCCCGCATTTGACTCATCTGAGTGTGATGGTGACACGGCAGTTCTTTTCAGACTAAGTTCAACAAGTGGATCCATAAACAACCGATTTGAGAAAAGTGGCTGCCACGCCGTCCGACACCGGGCCGCATACTCTACCGTCCTTCAAGGTTACTTCGAAACGAGCGGAGGAGTTTTTCTCGATCGATGCAAAGCGAAAACACGTTATAGTGTGTGCCAGCCATATGCTGGCACTTCGAACTTTGAAGTAGAATCTGGGCTGAAGTTTTAGGCTGCCGTATTCCCAGATTGTCTCTGCGGCGGACGTGGACGAACGGTGACAGAAACCGGATGGCCGTGAAGCCTTGCTGCATTTTGCCGGTATCGCAATCCTGACGGTTGCCAGCTTCCAGCGATTTTCGTGATCCTGGCTCAGTGTTCAGCGGTTTGAGTCGACGGTGCTTGATAGGTTTTGGCATTCACAGATTACTCCCGCGAGTGGAAAGTGAATTAGCGTTGTTTGGACCGTTTCGCCCGCATCCTGCAAAACTTCGGCATACGCGGATAGTTGACCACTGAATTCTGTCGCCTTTGCAGCACAATGTTCCCTCCGGATCGGCGCACTCTTATGATCGACAATCACAATTCCACCACAGGGCAATTGAAGTAAAAGGTCAGCAGTTCCGACCCATTGGCCACCATTGGATCTTGCGCCACTGAGAGGAACCTCGACGTGCCAAACGGCTTCGGGGAATCGTGATTCAACCCACTCTCTAAACCGTTTCCCAGCAGGGTCGGGCTGCGTGATGGTGAGGACTCGACCGTTGGCATCGCGTGTGTAAACCGCCTGCGATCCATCGGGAGCCACATCACGTACGATATTGCCCAGCCCATCAACGGCCAGTTGGCGAATTCCCCCGAGCGGATTGGTCCATGTCGCGAGGGCAGTGGCTGGCAGTGTCCGCGTGGCGGGGTTTGCCGTTGTGCCGCTGCCGGTCGCCGTGTTGACCAGTCCCACAAGGGCGACCGGAGCGAAGTTCCATGCGGCTCCACCGGGCAACACGGCCGATGCCAGTCGTCCGGCGAAGCTGTAAGTCAGCGATGTCGACCGGGCGAGCGGATCGGTGAGCGTCGCGATCAACCCTGCCGTGTTGTAACCATACGTCATCACCGGCGGCGTCCACGGGCCGGTCTGAAACGACGACGGACTGGAGATCGTGTTGAGCTGCCCATCCGTGCCATGTGTCAGGACGACGAATCGCCCTGCGTAGTCCGTGACCTGGGCCAGGCGACCATTCGAATACGCCAGCGTCGTGACGCGACCGACCGCATCGGTGACTGACGTCAGCAGCTCGGTCATCATGTCCCAGCCGTATGTGATCGAGTTGCCAAGTGCATCGACTTTCGCGGTGATTCGTCCCGATGTGTCGAATGCGTGATACGATCCGTCCGCTTGATTGATTCGCCATGACATGTCTGACTGTTGCACGAGCGGCGAACTGGCCATCATTCCCGGCATCGCCATACCGTTCGAACCAAACCATTCCCGCACGCCGGCACCGTTGACAAACAACGTCCCGCCGGTCTGAGGCACCAGTTTCTTGAGTCCCGCGACCGACCATCCCTTGCCGAACGCACTTGTCGTGCGATTTTCCACCAGCACTGTCTGAGTCAACGTCTGCGTCTGACTGGACATTCCCATTGGTGCCGTGATCTCAATTTGATCATCATATTTGCCAGTCGCCAGCGGCGTTGTGCCTGCAGCGCGATGCGAATGGGCGAGTTCAACTGGATCCCCGTTTGATCAATCACGACGCTCGATTGCGTCACGCCGTTGATCTTCAATGTCGCCGTGAGCGGCCCCGTTGGCAGACTGGTCGTATTCCACGTTGTGTCGGCCGTGATGATCGGCAGCGTCAATGCCGTGTCCGAAGAATATGACAACGCCAACCCTCCCGGCAAGTCCCGATGCACGGCGACGACGCCCGAGAGCGGATCGGTGCCAAACGTTTCAAACCACTCCTGACCGGCAGGCCGCAAGACACCGCCGCTGACAGAGCCCAGAAACGTTCCTGCGGTTGTACCGCCAGTCGTGGTCGTCGTTGTTGTGTTTGTGGACGTCGCCGTGGTCGTCGCAGGAGGAGTCGTTGTTGTTGTTGAGGTCGTTGTCGTCGTTGGTGGCATCGAGCCGCCCGTGCCGTACGGATCTCCGTCGAGCATCGCGCGATCTTCCAGAGTCTCCGTCTGTCCCGCGGCGACAATTCCCAGCGATGCGTCGGCCGCCCTAAATTGCCCCCCCGCCCAGCTTTTCTGCGGGAATTCCGCGACCTGAACGAACACGGCGAACCGCAATCTGCAAACAACATTGCCACCAGCGAACGAACCACACCACTCACCATGTCAACGCTCCGAAGGATCAGGAGGAACGGGAGTCAGCATCATCGCGGGTCTGAGAGTGTCAGGCTCAAGCTCGTACGTTGACTTTCACAACATCCCACCGGATTGAAAGTCACTTTGTGGAAGGACATGTCCTGCCTGGAGATATTTCCGTAGATTCTGCAGCAGCAAATTCCGTGAACGCCTGGTGTTGATGGAGCTGTACCTTCGTCGCGGTGCGACTTTGCTTTGGCATCGTCACGCAGCGGTAACTGCGATCTTCAAACAAGCCACCCCGAAAAATCGGGAAGTGGCTTCAAGCTGCGGCCGAGTGTATGGGCAAATCTGCCGGGAACGATTCCTGAGCGACTTATGTGGACACCGAAGTCGGCAGTTGCTTTGGCAAAATGAACGGCAGTCAGGGTGCGTTCCGGATCGTTCGTGCCACGCGGAATCCGAGGTAAGGCGACGAATAGGGATTGTCCGGGAATCGATTGTTATCACGATGACTGGCCCGGGCATTTGAAGGCTGGTACAGGAACGCCCCGCCGCGAACCGGGCGCAGCACGTCAGAGGTGATGGTCAGGTTGCCGTCCGCGTCCTCGATGGGACTGTCCAGGCTGACCTGTGGATAGTCCGAACTGGTGTCCTGACACCATTCCATCACATTTCCGAGCGTATCAAACAGGCCAAAGTCGTTTGGTCGGAGTGATGCGACCGGTCGCAGTTGATACTGACCGTCCACCTCGGAATTCAGAATTGTCCAGGCGTGCTTGTCCAGCAGCAGTTCAGTCTGTCCAAAAAAGTGTTCGGTTTCCGTTCCAGCCCCACAAGCATATTCCCATTCGGCTTCGGTGGGAAGTCGATATCCGGTTCGCGTCAGATAGTCCTTAGGTAATTGCATGCCGATCCTGATCTCGTCCAGAGGCGGAAAGCACATTTCAGATTCCGGGATAAGTTCAACCTCGCTGAGCCAGCGACAGTATTTTGCCGCCGCCAGCCAGTCACTGCCGTTCATCGGACACTGCGGAGTGCGGCTCAGATCATAGGCAAAACCGACTTCGGGCTGGAATCGCTGATACTGCTCGACCGTCACTTCACGAGTGGCAATCGCATAGCTGCGTCCGATCCGTTTCTTATGACGCATTTCCCGAAGATTATTGCGGCCAATCGTGTGCGGCAATGAACCCATGTGAAACTCAACCGGACCACGCACGATGGAAAGCGTGTGTCCCTGTCCGTCCACAATCCAGCGTTTGTCGGCTGCCGGTTTTTCGTCGAGCTCTTTGTTGAGTGCTGACAGTAACTCGGCGTGTCCCCATCGGCGGAGCAGGAGATCGGTGGCCGAATGAACTCCCGGATCGGGATCTGTCAAATACAGCTCCTGCAGCATCGACAACACTGCATCGCTTTGAACTGACGCTGTGACATCCGCTTCGAAACTCGTCAGACTCAGCAACA
>JANOUN010000390.1:0-2536 GCA_031416875.1 Planctomycetota bacterium
GTCCCGTTGTGGGTTCATCGAGCAGATACAGTGTTCGGCCACGATTCGGGCGACAGAGTTCCGCCGCTAGCTTGATGCGTTGCGCCTCACCGCCGCTGAGCGTTGGTGCGGACTGGCCGAGCGTCAGATATCCGAGGCCAATGGCTTCCAGGGTCGCCAGCGGGCCGCGAATTTTGGGCACGTTGGAAAACAGTTCCAGTGCCTTACTGATCGACATTTCCAGCACGTCGGCAATGCTGCAGTCGTTGAACCTGACGGTCAGCGTTTCTGCATTAAATCGCCGACCTCGGCAAGTCGGACATTCCACCCAGACATCCGGCAGGAAGTGCATTTCAATCTTCTGCTGTCCCATGCCTTCGCAGTCTTCGCAGCGTCCTCCTGCACGATTGAAGCTGAAACGCCCCGGCCGATAGCCTCGAACCTTGGCTTCCGGCATCCGGCAGAACAGCTCGCGGATTTCGTCAAACATGCCAGTATACGTCGCCGGATTGGATGCCGGCGTTGAACCGATCGGATTTTGATCGACCAGCACGATCTTGCTCAGATGTTCGACTCCTTTGAGTTCTCTGAATGCTCCTGGAGTTTCCGCGATGATGTTCAATCGTCGCGACACCGCCCGCGCCAGCGTGTCCATGATGAGCGAGCTTTTCCCCGAACCGCTGACGCCCGTGATGCAGGTAAACGTTTTCAGCGGAATCCGCAGATCGACGTTGCGCAGATTGTGCTGCTGGGCTCCCAGAAGTTCGACCCAGTCATGTACGCCGACCTGGCCCAGGTCGGTGTTGCTCCGTCGATCGACCTGGCCCAGGTCGTCCTTTTTTTGATGTGGAGCATTGGAAGGATGCAGACCTGAGCCAGGTCTGCCCACGATACGGCGCACCGCTGGCACCGGAATGCACCGCGTGCCGCCCAGATATCCGCCAGTCATTGAGGCCTTGTTCTTCTTCAACTCGGCCGGTGTTCCCTGAGCCACAATCGTACCGCCAAGTCGCCCGGCACCTGGTCCGAAGTCGTACAGCCGATCCGCAGCGTCCAGAACTTCACGATCGTGTTCGACCAGCAAGACGGTGTTGCCGAGATCCCGCAGTCGCTTGAGCGCAATCAGCAATCGTCCGTTATCGCGAGGGTGCAGCCCGATTGTTGGTTCGTCCAGCACGTACAACACGCCGGTGAGCGACCGTCCCGCCTGGCCAGCCAGGCGGATTCGCTGCGACTCGCCGCCGGACAGTGTCGGCATCGAACGATCAAGCGTCAGATAATCCAGTCCCACTTCGACAAGGAAGTTCAGGCGATGAGTGGCCTCATTGAGCAGATCGCCGGCGATCTTCTTCTCGTCTTTCGACAGTTTGAGCCCCAGCAGGAACGCGAGCGATTGAGACAACGGCATCCGACACAACTGCGGCAGCGTCAGATTTCGCAGCCGCATGGCAGATGCTTCGGCTTCAAGTCGGCTGCCGTGGCACATCGTGCAGTCGCGTTCGCCGGCCATTTCAATCAGAGACTTGCGGTGGGAAAATGACAACCGTGACGCCGCTTCAATCGCCGGATAAAGCCCCTTGTATTTGAAACGGAAAGTCCCGTAGCTCAGTCGCTCCGCCGACTGAGATTCCGATCCCGCAATTGGCTCCAGGTCCACGGTTGACGTTCCACCACCGCTTCGTTTCCCCGTCTGCCTCTTGCTCCTGTTCTCTGCCACACCAGACGTACCGGAGGGCTGACGCCCATCGCTCGCCGAAGCAACTTCCACCCATGTATGCTCATCGCCATACAAGACAAGCCGTTGCTGTGGGGGACTCAGCAGATACCAGGACTGATCCAGCGGCAGATCAAATGTCGCCGAAATCGCATCCAGCATCATGCGAAACGGGGTGTTGGTCTTTGGGTCCGGCCACGCTCCGACCGCGCCGTCGAGCAGACTGCGTTCGGGGCTAGTCACCAGCATCGCCTGATTGGCACCGAACTCAGTCCCCAGGCCTTCGCAGGCATGACACCAGCCGAGCGGACTGTTGAACGAAAATTTTTGAGGCGTCTGGCGTTCAAACGAACGCTGACACTTGCGGCACGACAGATGCAGACTGTATCGGTGCTGAATCCATTGCGGCTCAGCCGTTGTCGCATCTGCGACCGCAACATGAATGATGCCCTTGCCCAGATCCAGCGCGGCTTCGATAGAATCCGCGATGCGACTCCGCTGTTTGGAATCCACTGTGATCCGATCCACAACCACAGCCACGTTGTGGGCCTGTCGATGATCGATTTCCGGAACGTCATCGAGCGGATAGGTCGTGCCATCGACGCGGACCCGAGCAAACCCGTTCGCCCGCAAGCGATCCCACGCCTTCGCATACGGCGTCGAACGATCGACTTCCATCGGGGCCAGCAACAGCAGCTTTGCACCTGCTCCCAGCTTCATCACGCTGTCGACGATCTGATCAGTCGTCTGCTGAACTGCCGGCACATGGCATTTTGGACAATACATTTCTCCCATCCGCGCGAACAGAATTCGCAGGTAGTCATAAACCTCTGTCACCGTACC
>JANOUN010000391.1:0-3494 GCA_031416875.1 Planctomycetota bacterium
AGGATTTCCCGTTTCCGGAAGATGGCATCGGCTTCAGGAGTTATCGGTCCGTTGGCTGCTTCGATAATCAGTTTCGCGCGCACGTCGTGAGCGTTGTTTTCTGTCAGAACACCACCCAACGCGGCTGGAATGAGCACGTCCACATCCAGCAACAGCAGTTCTTCGTTGGAAATACGTTCTCCGCCGGGAAATTCCGCCAGACTGCCTTTGGCTTTAACCCATTCCAGGGCAGCTGTCACGTCAAGCCCCATTCGATTGAACACCCCACCGCTGACATCGGAAATGGCAACAACTTTGCCGCCGGCTTTTTCGAGATAGGCCGCCGTGAATGATCCCACGTTGCCAAATCCCTGGATCGCAATCGTCGCGGACTCAATCGGGCGCTTTGTCTTGCGGAGCGTCGCCAGTGTCAGCGTCCCTACGCCGCGACCGGTGGCTTCTTCACGCCCCTCGGCTCCGTAAAGTTCGACAGGTTTCCCGGTGACGCAGGCAGGACTGAATCCGTGAAATTTCTGATACTGATTCATGATCCACGCCATCGTCTGCGCATTGGTGCCCATGTCCGGAGCAGGGATATCTTTGTCAGGGCCGAACAGATCGTGCAGTTCATCGACGAAGCGGCGTGTCAGTCGTTCAAGTTCGTCGATCGACATCTCTTTGATATTGACGCTGATGCCGCCTTTGGCACCGCCGTAGGGAATATCAACGACAGCAGTTTTCCATGTCATCAGCGAAGCCAGTGCCAGCACTTCCTCGGCGTTGACTTCATGATGATAGCGTAAGCCGCCCTTCATGGGGCCGCGTGCGCTGTTGTGCTGCATGCGATAGCCGACGAATGTGGCAATTTCTCCGTTGTCGCGTTTGATCGGTACCTGGACTTTGATTTCCCGTTCGGGAGTCATCAACAGTGTTCTCATGCTGGACGACAAATCCAACACCGAAGCAGCTTCAACGAAATACTGTTCGGCGGCTTCTAAAGCACTCTTCATTGTCTGTGGGCCTTGTGGGCTGAACTGCGCAGGAATTGATGGAATGCAGGAGATATACGCTTTCAGCAGGTTCCTGCCAATTGAAGCGGCAATTTCCGGTTGGAGTGCAGGCTTTACGACCGTTCGAGAAATCATTGACATCCAAAGGAGCAATTTCTGAAGCTTGGACATTCATGTCCGAGTTTGCCGTCGAGAATCGCATGCGAACCTGCCATCATTGTACTCCTATGTCCGCTCAACTGACGACGGACATGAATGTCCATCCTACGTAATTACCAGTCAGCCGGAGGATTTGTAATGATGTAGCGGGCAATTTCGCGGGCGTAGAGTGCCATTCCGATGCGTGACAGGACGGGAGATTCCGTGGAGAACAGTTTTTGTCCGTCCTCGCCATTTCCAAATGTCGGTGATGTATCGCAGAAGTGAACCCGAATGTGACTGCAAAACTCACGCAGGACTTCAAAAGGAAACCGGCGATTGTACGGCGTCGTGCCACGAATCCCGCAGCGGCGACTCAATTGCAGCGCATTGTCTGCCGAGACGACCTGCCACAGAACTGGTGCGGTGGTGACGAGTAAACGACCTCCGGATGCTTCGACCGATTCCTTCAGCCGCGTTATCGGTTCCAGGGCGTGACGCACCTGCAAACGAATGTCCGGCAGATCATCCGTAATCCAGTCGAAGAGGTTCGCATTGGACGAAACAGGAGAAATCATCAGCATCTCCGGCCCCTGTTCGCGAGCCCTGGCAAAAAGCCAACTTGCCGTCGCGGACTGTTTGACAAAATGGGCGATGGCATTGTCTGGCCTCGGTTTCAGCCGCAAAGCGGGATGTGAACACACCGCGTGATTGTTTTCGCTCATCAGCAGACTGCGATAGCAAAGGTCATCGGCAATATCTGTCATGTCGACATGGAGAACGACAAGGTCAGGTTTGAGCTTGACGAGATCATGTTCGAACTTCAGGCAGGAAAGCAGCGGACAGTAGCCGGGGATACCGCAGTTGATCACTTCCAGCCTGACCTGTGTCTGCTTTGCAAGAAATGTCTGCAGATGGGCCGAAACCGTTTCGTCTTCATCGACCGCAGTGCCGCAGATACTATCGTCACCGAGGATCAGGATGCGATAGGATCCGTCAGTCGCCGGGATTTCAGGTTCCTCACCGCGACAACCGAATGAGTTGACGCGAAACGCATGTTTGCCGCTCGCTGAACTGGCCTGATGAACAGTTTTCAGCATCCGCTGAAGCTCATGATGGCACACCGCGGAAGGAACCAGCAAAGCCTGATCGGCGACGGTCGCCTGATTCGTTACGCCTTGCATTGCCGGTTTCGATTTTCCTTGCAGCCAGAATTCCGTGCCCGCCAATGCGACGGCCAACAGCACGAGTGCTGTGACTGCGTTTCGCATGGTTGTCATCGGACGGGACGCCATTGAAATCTGCGTAAAGTGGTCGAACGCCGGTTGCCCATGCGGAAGGCATGGACGGCCGGGTGCTGTTGTGTTGAGACAGGAAACCCCGGAGTCTAGGCTGGTTTCTAAAAACGCTTCAAGATGAGCAGAGCATCTGTTCAGTATTGCCTCGCGGAGGTGATCTGTGATGGATCAGGCCCAACCGACGCGTCCGTAGGGTGATTTTACCGCCTTCGCAGTCGTGAGACTTAATTGCCTAATCGGTTGGCACATTGCGCCGCATTGGAATCGCTCCCGGTAGAATCTGGCCCGTCAAAAAAAAGTCAGTTCCAGTATTTTGCAGTCGGATTACCATGAAAACACTTCCTGTCACAATCTTGTCCGGATTTGCGGGTGCCGGAAAAACGACTGTACTTCAACATGTGCTGAACAATCTGCAGGGGCTGAAGGTTGCTGTGATTCACAATGACACGCAGGGTGAAGTCCTGCTGCAAGAAGTCAAAAAGCTTTCCGGGGCAGGGGGATTCGACTATCTGCTGATTGAATCCCCGGGGAATTCGGAACCGATGCCTGTGGCGGAGATTCTCTCCGCGATTGACAAAAATGGCAAAGCATTGTGCGACGCGGCAAGTATCGACACCATGGTCACCGTCGTGGACGCTGCGAATTTCCTGCACGACTTTCAGAGTGTGGAAGAACTCAAAGATCGAGGGATCGGGGTTGATGACGAAGACAACCGAGACATTGCGCGGGTGTTGATCGAACAGATCGAATTTGCCAATGTGGTCCTGCTGAACAGGTCCGATCTTGTTTCCGGCGAAGAATGTGGGTTCCTTCTGGCTCTTCTGAGGAAACTGAATCCGAACGCTCGGGTTTTGGCAATTCAACATGGCGAGGTGCCGGTTGAAGAAGTCGTCAATACGGGACGTTACCAACAGGAATGGGCTGCTGGAGCTGATGCATGGCAGTCAATGCTGAATGGCAGCGCAGCAACTGAAACGGATGCGAATGGGGTTTCCAGCTTTGTGTACCGAGCCCGTCGGCCATTTCATCCGCAGCGGTTCTGGGATTTCTGGATGGAAGGCGAGCACAC
>JANOUN010000392.1:0-2586 GCA_031416875.1 Planctomycetota bacterium
GCCACTGGCTCTGCCAGTGCAGTGGGGCTCTGTGTGGATATTCGTCGATGAAAGACATTCACTGGAACAAGATTCGGCACTTCTGAAATGCACGGCATCGTCAGGAGCGGTTTCATACGACCGGTGTGAGTTCAACTCAGAGCAGCACTGGCAGAGCCAGTGGCACACAATAACTGACGGCCCAGACATTTATCCTGCCAGTGCCACCCCGCCGCAGTTAATAAAGTCCCGATTACCGGGTCGGTCGATGTGGCCAACGCGCGATGTTGCCGTTATGTGCAATGTGGCGATTTGACCCAGCGATGCCGTTGCGACATTCGCAAACGAATAGGATAATTGGAACGTTGACTCTTAAAAAGTTCGCAACACCAACAATCGACGGATATCGGAGAAGGCAATGGATTTCGAGCAACGCAAAGAGAGATTGAGACAAATTGCGCAAGAATGTGTTTCAAAAGGGCCTGGCTATGCCCAGGAGGGAGTAGTCATGCGGGAGGCACGGACCGTCTTTGGTCCAGGCGATCTTGAACACGAACAGTTGACTCTTGAAGCATGGCACTGTCTGTTTAAGGAGGCAATATTCGACTGGGGACATAATCTTGACAACCCGGGAGCCCCGTTTTTTCATCAAGCGGTGCAACGCGTAGCGACCGGTAGACGAGGAGAGTTGACAGGTGCCAGACGAAGTCTTGATTGACGAACTTACGCTCGATTTTAAGCAAGGAATCCAGTCCACCTCCGGACATTGGTACAACAATATCCAGTGGCTGGGTCGCGGTGGTAACGCGGTTACATGGTTGATGCTCGCAGGCAGCGGGCCCTTTAAGGGCACACCATTCGCCGTGAAGATTTTCCGCCGCGTCTCGAAGCCCGAGCGTCGAGCGAGTTTCATTGCCGAAATGAAGTTCCTGGGTGAATGTGACCATCCAGGAATCATGCGAACTTTTGATGAGGGCGCATATCGAGAAGATCATCCGTTCGTTGTGGCGGAATATTTGCCACAGACGTTGGCCCAGACGATTCGGGCCCGCGGGACCTCGATGGTTACAAAGCTGAGCTTCATGCTGCAACTGCTATCCACACTCGAATACCTTTCGACACTGGACCCGCCGGTCATCCATCGAGATATCAAGCCGCAGAATGTGTTCGTCAAGGGGGGAGCCTGTGTCCTTGGAGACTTTGGTCTTCTAAAACGCGGCGAAGAGATAGACGATGATTCTCCGGTAAATATATTCAAGCGCAGCGTCGGACCAGGGATGCCATTTTTCTACCGAACACCCGACCAAGTCTCCTACGCTCGAAATGAGTCCGACTTAACGGTCGCATCCGATGTCTTTCAAGTTGGTCTCGTCGCGGCAGAGTTGTTTACTGGGCGAAACCCCGAGAAGCGGGCAGAGCACGATGACTTTCTTTCTGATGTCGAACTTCATCCGCTAGGCTTTGTTCCCGGAAGTTCAGGTGGCATCATCGCGGGGTTGATTCGCAGCATGCTTGAGATTGACACCTCGAAGCGTCCCGACGCTGGACTGCTTCTTGAACAGTGGAAGGGCGTCTTCTTCAGTGTTGCGTTACAGCAAGACGCAATCGAAGGTCGAGTTTTATAAGGACTCCGTGGGACGGAAAATCGCCCCCTACAGAAACGCAGCAGAGCAAGATCTATGCGAACCGGGTACTGCACATATTGTCTGACGCCCGGCTGGCCAGTTGGTGAATTTGTAGGGTTTGACACGCGGCAGCGCAGGCACACCATGTCTATGATTCGGTGTGCCTGCGCGTTGCTTGTCGCACCCTACAGACTGCGCATCATCAATAACTGGCCGACCGTGGAACCGGTCGTGCGTTCCATTGATCAAGACACAAAGCCGCGTTGCACTACACGAGTTGGACGGATGTGATCAGCATGCACGAAGGCGGGCGAACTCACTCGAGGTCGCGAACGTTCCAGACACTGACAGCACTTGTTGCGACGGCAAGCAGATTCCCACATGGCGAAAGATCAGCTTCGAAGACCCGTGGCTTGCCGGGTAGTGTCAGTCTGGCATGTTCCGATTTCCCCGAAACATCGCAGAGATGGACGAAGCCGCAATACCAGTAAATCAATCGCGTACCACACTGGGAGAACTTGAAGCCGAAATCCTCCGCCTCGTCGGCAAGGATCAGTCGCCTGGACTTTGACTTTGCATCTGCGATGGAAACCTCCGTGATACCAGCAGCCATAAAGCGATCCAGACAAAAACTATCGACTCCCGGCACGCCCTCCATTCTGTCGAAGACTGGATGCTTCAACGGTGTCATCCAGACATGCTTCATTGACGGCCACCGATAGACTGTGAGCCTCGGAAGAACTTTCGGCATGATCTGTTCGTTCCAGACGACTCCAAGGAACTTACCACTGGTTGTGAATGCCGCCAGTCGAAGTCCGCGCCCGATTGGGACGTCGAGTTGAATTCGATCAACACACTTGCCTGTCTTGAGCGAATAGCAAAGCAGCACTTGCTCGGAATCCTCAGGCTTCCATACGACCAGATGTTTTGCGTCGGGCGTTACGGTCATCGGCGTGAATTCTTGGTGCGGCGATTTCCATTT
>JANOUN010000393.1:0-17348 GCA_031416875.1 Planctomycetota bacterium
TGATGAACCCTTCACAAGACCTCACGAGTGACGCAGGTTTCGTAAGGCGTTCTAAAGATTCGTCCCCGTGACCGATACGAACTCGACTCATGAATCTGCTCACACGCTGGCTCGCCTTTCCGCTGCTGATCGTTCTGCTCAACTCTGTCGCGGTCTGCGCGCAGGGTTCGTTCCTGGATGAATTGCGATTAAAGCGACAGCCTGAGTCACCTGGCGATGAGGAGGTGCCACCGAGGTTCTCGTATGCGACCGGCGTTCGTCATGATGCGGGTGATGATGAAACGTCAGTCGGCGCTGATCGAATTGATGCTTCGCCGCTCGAACCTGATGCTCTGTTTGACGATTCCGTCATTACTGAAAGGCTGCCCGCAGACTCACGGACTGGCCACGCACAATTGGAGGAGCCCAATGCGATTGCCGGATTTGAAACGGCGTGCGCGCCGGATTTTGACTGCTGCGATGCTCCATTGGTTCGATATCGCACAACCTGCTTTCAGGGTGCGCAGACTGCGTATGGAATCATTCCTGCGAGCGATACGAATGGACTGGGAATCAAGACGTTTGATCTGCTCGGGACATTTGCCGTGCCGTTTGGAAGTATGGACCACGTGATTTCGTTCACCCCGTTTTTTCGCATGGATCAGCTCAATGCCAATCCGTCTTTGGATGTGCCCGATGCACTTTATGAAACGGGCGTGAAGGCGTTCTGGAAAAAAGTCCAGAGCGAGCGATTCACGACGATGGTGCTGTTCACTCCATCCGTGCGAAGCGATTTTCAATCCAGTGATCAGGCTTTCAAACTGTTCGGGATGGCATTATTGCAGTGGCAGATCATGCCGCAAAAACTCTCAATGACGGGCGGAGCGATCTACACGGGGCGTCAGGATTTTCCGGTGCTCCCCGCGATGGGACTCTATTGGACACCATCGCCGGTCTGGAAACTGGACATGCAGTTCCCTTCCCCGCGCCTGTCACGCCGCCTGTTGAAAGACGGTGACAAGAGCGAAACGTGGGCCTATCTGAGCGGAGTGTTTGGCGGCAACACGTGGGCCGTCAAGCGAGTCGGCGGACAGGACGACCAACTCACACTTCGCGACCTGCGACTGGTGCTGGGCGTCGAACACCTGCTATCCGAAAACCGAGGCGTCTTTGTGGAAACCGGCTGGGTCTTTGATCGATCCCTGGAATACGAGAATACTCCCGGCCAGATCGATCTCGGCGACGCTCTCCTGTTGCGCGCCGGAATTCAGTTTTAGAACCCGCGGTCGTTTTCTTCCAACTGCGATTGCAACTGATCCCGTTCGCGGCGCGTCGTCTCCAGGTCGAACATCAGGTACTTCACGTCCAGTCTCAACTGGGAAAGGGCTTCCTGCACCAAATTGAGGATTCGTCGCCGCCGCAGAATGGATTCCGCGACTCGTTCATAAGCCGCCAACAATGCCCTTTTCTCGGGACCACCGGAGGCGTCGATCAGCCGCGAGAGTTCCTGCATTTCTGCGGGAAGGCTGGTTGTTTCCGAATCGCTGATTCGCTTGGAGATTGACATTTTGGGGAGTTCCCTGGACTTAGCTGAGCCCAGTAAAAACTGATGAGGAGGGAAGAAGTTTTCTATTCTGCTGAATATGAATGCCCGTCTCAAGCAATTTGGCCCACAAATGATGCTTTTTTGCAACGAAGCCCTTCAAAGTTGACCTCGAAGCAACATCGGGGACTGCGTTATAGTGCATACAGTATCGATTGTTCTGCCTTTAACGTCAGGCAGCCATTTCAGAATGGTCTGCCGTTCAAAAAGATGTCCGGAACTTTTGAGGCATCAGAAAACACGGCAAGAACTGGATGCCGGAGAGTTCCAGACACCTTTTTCAACCAATCTGGGACAGCCTGAAAAAGTAGTGCCCCCCAAGAAAATGGAATCAAATACTATCGACCGGAAAGACAAGGATGGATCGACCGTGGATCGGTCCTCGGCCGAATTGCGCCACTGGCACACGGCGTTCATGAACCATCAGGGTTGTCAGTGCCCAGCCTTGCGGTCTGGCACCTTGTGGCGCACCCGCGTCCTGGTCTCATTTCTTTGCCTGCTGCAGTTTTCCACAGTTGCATCCAAAGCGGACGACGAAACGCCGAGCTGGTTGCCGCCGAAGAACAGCAGTGTCACGCAGATCACTCGTAGTGAAATTCCTGAAACCGGCTCGACCGCCCATCGATATCGAATTCGTAACGCAGGAGTGCAGGAAACGCTGATATTCAAGTCGCCACGAACTCCCTCGCGACTTCACAACGATTTCGAAGCATCGATTACCGTCGTCGCTTCTGCCGCGGGAGTGCGCCCCGGTCTGATCATTTTGCTGCCTCAGCAGATTGATCCGAGAACCGACCAGCCACTACAGACGATCATTCGCGGAGACACGCTGCGTGATGTCGATGTTGCGAAAACGCTTTCCGTGAAGGCGACGAAACAAGCCATCGACGCCCAGTTGCGCAGCCTGCGCGCAGAACTGCATCAGCCGGATATCAACGCTCAGGGCGTCATCGTGATTGGTCTGGCGGTAATGCTCGATGCGGTTCCAGGAGAACACTTCATTGAAATTGGAGCTGTCGAATACGGTCCCGTAATTCCGCCCGATGGCGACATGATCGCATTGGCAGCCAGCGCTTTCGGAACACAGAAGCCGATGCCGTCTGTCAGTCGCAACTATGTGCCGCTTGACATCTCACTGGATTCCATTCAGCTCAATCACGAACCCACCATTCTGCGGATGGCACCGGATCATGGTGAATCGATTCCGATGCTGCATCAATTGGGCCTGAATACAGTTTGGGGGCAGGACTTTGGTGCGACCGAACGGGCGCGTGAATTATACGAGTCGGGTTTCGCCGTTCTCGCCACACCACCGCATCCGGAATTCGAGCCTGGTGACTTTTCAAAGCTGCTGCAGGCACTTCCGCCACTTGATCAACTGTGTCCCAACGCTTCCGGCTGGTATCTGGGCACTCGTGTTTCGCGCGATGAGCTGACACATCTGCTGGCATGGTCACGCGAAGTTCGGAGCGGTGATCGTACCTTTCAGCGACCTCAATTGGCAGATCTGACCGAAGCCGAAGGTGCTGCCGCGCGGGAAATTGATCTGATCGGCATCGGACGTCATGTCATCGGGCGCTCTGACAGTTTTGGCGAACTCCGAAATCTGCTCTTCCGCCGCCGTCGATCCGGCGGACAACTGGCTTTTCCCTGGACGTGGATTCAGATCGAACCATCCTCCTCACAGCAGGCATGGCGTTCTGCTATGAAGCTGGAACAAACGTATGTGGAACCGGAGCAAATTCAGCATCAGGTCTATGCTGCAATCTCAGCAGGCTGCAAAGGCGTCGGGTTCTGGAAAACGGCCCCGCTGCAACCCGACGATCCGCGCGATCAGGAAACGGCCATCGCGATCGAACTGGCTTGCCTGGAAATCGAACTCCTGGAACCTTTTCTGGCGCGTGGCCGACTCGATGGTCACCTAAGCTTGCAGTTGGCATCCGAGAAAGCCGCGGCATCCGATCCGGGATTTGGCCGCAAACGTCCGTCGGGAATTCAGTCCGCTCTCGGCAGCGGAAACATCTCAGCCAGCGCAGGGACTGCAGAAGCACCGTCAGGTTCCGATGCGGCCGTGTTCACGGCCGACCGCGCGATGTTGATTCTGCCGATGATCTGGGACGAATCGTCGCAAATCGTTCCCGGCCCGATGTATGAACGCAGTATTGAACTGACCGTCGCGGCGACGGAAACTGCGTCCGCCTATCAGATTTCCACGACGGGAATTCACTACATTCCGAGCAATGTCAGAGCGGGTGGACTGCATGTGCAACTCAAAGATTTTGATCGCTGTGTGGCAATTGTTGTTTCATCTGATCAGGAACTCTTTCGCAGGCTTGAAGCGCGTGTGCATGGCATGGCCGAACGTGCGGCGACGCAATCGACAAAACTGGCCAACCTGAAATATGTGCGCGTGTTGCAGGTCGTGGAAGCTTTGCGTGAAGAACACAGCGTTCCGCGCGGTGCCGATGAGTTGCTTTCGTCTGCCAGACAGACGCTGGATCGGGCGGAACATGAACTCTCAGGTCGCGACTTTGACGAAGCCGCGATCCGGAGTCGTGATTGCTTAAGGGTTCTGCGACAAGTGCAGCAAGCCTGCTGGAATGATGCCATCGCGGAACTCTGTGCTCCCGCACAATCGCCTCATGCACTCTCCTTCACCACGCTGCCGCAACACTGGAGGCTGATGCACTATGTGAATCGCCAGAGCAGTCGCATTTCAGACAATCTGCTGCCATCGGGAGATTTTGAAAATGTGCGGCTGTTTTCCGAAGACGGCTGGCAGCGCGATGCCGCACCGGATTCGCCGTTCTTCAGCACGGCAGATCTTGTCAATGAACCATCGACCAATAACACCGTCCTGCAACTGAAGTCCTGGCACTCACGCACTGGCCCGACGCCGGAAGCCACTCCATTATCTTTAAGCACTCCCGGGATTTCAGTGGAATCCGGTGACGTCATGCTGGTGCGAGGTCGCTTGCGAAAGGGACGAACAGCGTCCGGAACATCGCCTCGTCCTGTGCTGGTGTTCGATTCCGAACTCGGACCGGAAAGTGGTCTGCGTCTGAAGCTGACACAGGATTGGCAGACATTTGAACTCATCCGCCCGATTTCAGCCGCCTCAGAATTCCGCGTCTCATTCGCCCTGACCGGCCAGGCAGAGATTCAGCTGGATGATCTGGAAATCCACAAACTGCCGCCGGTTGAATCTCGCAGCATTCTGCAACTGACCGGCGACGAGACGAAAGTGCCGTGAAAGATTCGCAAACCCTCGTCCTGGATTTGACACCAACCGCACGCCAAACTGCGGAATTTACAACCGCCCTTGCGTCACTGTCGGCAGTCGATATAAACCTGTTGGGAACAAGGGTCAGGAATCAATCGCTATGACTTGCGCGGTTGAGGACGGCACATTCGTTTAACCGCGTGGGCAATGCCCCGCGCGTGGAATCCAGCCACCGGGACGCGGCCCGCTGGGCACGCGGTTAAACGAGTCAATGCCAACCGCGTGCGGTAGATACAGACAAGGGGCGCTTTGCACTATTGGTTCCTGGTTGTGAAAAGGGGTCAGGAACCAATAGCCAAATGGCCCGAAGGGTGCTTCGCACTATTGGTTCCTGACCCCTTTTCCCAACCCTGACCCCTTTTTCCAATCCGCCCAGCCGAATTTCGATCACAATTCTGTTTCAAGGGTTTCTCAACCGATGCCAATCGCAACACCACAACAGTACGTCAAAATGCTCGATGCCGCTCAGAAGGGCAACTATGCGTATCCGGCGATCAACGTCACTTCCATCACTACGATCAACGCTGCATTGAAGGCGTTTTCCGATGTCAAGTCCGACGGCATTATTCAGTTCTCAACCGGTGCCGGAGAATTCGCATCCGGGCTCAACGTCAAAGACGCAGTCTTCGGAACTCTGGTCCTCGCCGAAGCCGCTCATCGCCTGGCGGAAAAACACAATGTGCTCATCGGCCTGCACACCGACCACTGCCAGCCCAAAAAAGTTGATGGCTTCCTGAAGCCGCTGATCGCTGCGACGGCTGCTCGTCGCAAAGCCGGCAACGGCAATCTGTTCAACTCACACATGTTCGACGGTTCCGAATTGCCTCTCGACAAGAACATGGCCACGAGCAAAGACCTGCTCAAGCTGTGTGCGGACAACGAAATCATCCTGGAAGTTGAAGCGGGCGTGGTTGGCGGCGAAGAAGACGGCATCGATCACTCCGGTGTTGCCAACGATAAGCTCTATACGACACCGGACGACATGGTCGCTGTTCACGAGGCTTTGCACGGACTCGGGCGATTCATGTTTGCCGCGACATTCGGCAATGTCCATGGTCACTACAAGCCAGGTGCCGTGAAGCTGAAGCCCGAGATCCTGCGCGACGGCCAGAAAGCCGTCATTGCCAAGTACGGCAAAGATGCGGCGTTTGACCTGGTCTTCCACGGTGGTTCCGGCACGCCGGCTGTCCAGTTGCAGGAAACGCTTGAGTACGGCGTCATCAAAATGAACATCGACACCGATACGCAGTATGCATTCACTCGTCCGGTGGTGGACTTCATGATGAAGCACTATGACGAAGTGCTGATGATCGATGGCGAAATTGGTTCGAAGAAATCCTACGATCCCCGCACCTGGCTCAAACTCGGTGAAGCCGGCGTTGCCACCCGCATGATCCGAGCCTGCAACGAACTGAAGAGCAGTGGAAAAACGATCTTCGGTACAGTGTAGTTCGGTAACAGAATGATCGTCCAAATCCCGAACGCCCGGCATCTCAGAAATGCCGGGCGTTTTCGTCGATCACCGCTTCACGGGAACGAGCCCGCGTGGAGGCGATAGTGCGTCGATGAGGTTCAGCTCAGCGCTGATGAGCCACGCTCCCATGGTTGCTCGTATTTTTCGTGATCGCCCGCCACAACAGGCGTTTGATACACAGTCAAACACAGTCTGGTGAGATACGCATTCTCATGGCGAAAAAGAAGTCGACCGCGAACTCTACGGATTCCGCGAAGAAGCAGATTGATTCGTACGCCCACAAAGACAAGAAGCGGGCGAATAATCCGCCGGTGGGGTTGGTGACGTCGGACAGCGAACCGGTATCGCCCGCGAAAAAGACGTATGCCTATGATCCGCATCTGGATCCGCAGTTGATGTGGGCGGGGAAGACGGAGCGGACGAGTTTTGACGTGCCCACAGTGTCGCTGCATGTGCATGAGCGGATTGATCCGAAGGCGATTATTGCGGCAAGGACGAAGATCAGTAATTTGTAATCAACAACTCGGTCACACTGCGCGATCGCGACTTGAGATTGATGTTCCGCCGCGCTTAAATCTCACGAATTGTATAGCCGTCATAAAGACTTCGAATAAATACCGTATCGCTATTGCTCAGCAGCCATTGCACCCCAGTGTGGTCCAACTCTCGGCACATGGCGGCCAGGCGAATGTGGTCTGCATCGACAAACTGATCGGCCGTGTAGCGATTAAAATCAGAATACCCGCCAGCTTTGTAATACGGCGGATCGAAGTACACGAAGTCCCTCTGCGTGATGCCAGACAGGCACAACTCAAAGTCACCACAGAGAAAGTTCACCGACTGAATCGCGACTGACGCTGCAGCAAGATTGTCGGGATCATAGTAACGGCGATCGTAATCACCGTACGGAACATTGAATTCGTTCTGTCGGTTGACCCGAAAGAGACCACGAAAGCAAGTCTTGTTCAGGAAGATGAAGTACGCAGCCCGCTTCCAGGGATTCTTCTCGCGATGGCTTGCGGTCCGGATGCGAATGAAATCGTCTTTAGTGTTCGGTAGGTCGTCAAGAATCTGCGCCACTCGTCGCCAGTCATCGCGGACCGCCTGATATGTCTCATAGTGTGTCGCCCGTCAAGTATCACCGCACTATCATCATGGACATGACCGAGAAGCAATCCAAAGAATGCATAGCGTTCGGTGAATCTGTCAGAGAGCTGCGAAAGAAACGGGGACTCTCCCAAGATGACTTTGCCACTGCTGCAGGCATCCACAGGACGTACGTTGGAGGAGTGGAACGTGGTGAGCGTAATCCTACGCTCACATCAATTATCCGAATTGCCACCGCTCTCCAGGTTTCGCCTGCAGAGTTGCTGTTATGCACCACCAATCGGCTTAAGGTGAGGCCACGCAAATGACAAGTCATGTCGTGTACGCGATGAGTAATACCGAGCTGCATCGCGTGCCGAATGAATCGGTTCAACTGTGTGTGACCAGCCCTCCTTACGTGACAACAGAATTCAAGAGGGGCCAAGAGTTCAACTACGACGAATTCATGCAGGAATTCCGCTACGTTTGCGAACATATTCATAGAGTTTGTGTTCCGGGTGGCCGCTTTGCGTTGAACGTGGCGGACATCATTACCAAGTACCGGTATTCGGATCAGGACACCATTTCCCGAATCCCATTTGGGCCTGACTGTCTTCAGGTTGCGAATTCTGTGGGATTCCGCCTTCTTGAGCGATTCATCTGGGATAAGGGATTCACTCGCAATTTCGGCGGGCCACTTCTTGGCTCGTACCCATACCCCATGTCGTTGTTCAACAACAATTACTTCGAGTATGTGTACATCTTCCGGAAAATCGGCAAAAGAAAAGTTCCTCAGACTGTTCGCGAGGCAAGTCGAATTTCGCAGGACGAATGGCGGAAGTGGGTTCAGGAATGGTGGAGAATTGAAAGCATCAGTGAAAGAGTCAGCTTCCATCGGGCCGTCTTTCCGCTTGAAATCCCCAACAGACTGATCCGAATGTTCTCCTTCACCGGCGACACAGTCCTCGATCCATACCTCGGCACGGGTGCCATCATGATTGCCGCCCATCTCTGTGGACGAAACAGTGTCGGCTTTGAAATCTCCCCAGACTGTGAAACGATGATCAAACGGCGAATCGCCATGGAAATCGGTGGCCTGTTTGAGACCGCGCCACAATACAAAGTTGTAACGGATTGATGTCGTGCTGATCGATCCCAAATGGAAAGTCCTCGGACACGACCACATCGTTTGGCAACTTGTGCGGTATTGGGCCGCATTGGGCGGGAAGAAACGGGAACAAGCCGAGTGGATTAAGGTCTTGGCCGATTCGAACCAACTCGCAACAAATGATGGCGGGTTAGTGATCGACAGAACTTCAGTCGAACTCTTTCTGCAGTATCTGGAATTGCGAGTTGTGGTCTTCAATGACACCTTCAAGCTGCTGCGAGACGAGACCACAGCACTGGCTTATTGCCGGCGTAAGAAGTTGGCAACAGGAACGACAGCAACCCAAAACAAGGACCATCATCAGTCGTCAAAGGCCCTGGTGGCTGCCGTCACCGGTGTCGCGCAGAAAGTTTGTAGAAAACTCAAGACAACATTTGATCCAAGCCCGCAGTATCGATGTGTGTGGTGCAATAGCAATGGACTGCACGTCACCGCACGAAATCTGGACGGTGCGATTCCATCGCTCCTGAATCCAGTGATGGTGTGGGAAATCAAAGAATATTGGGGCAAGACAAGTGGCGGCAGCAAAATGAGCGATGCAGTGTACGAATGCCAACTTGTGGGACGTGAACCGCGAGACTTTGAATCAAAAACAGGCATTCGCGTTGAGCACATCGTTTTCGTTGACGGAAAGGAACAGTGGACGGCACGCCAATCTGACTTGAAACGGTTCATAGATTTGACGTTTCAGGGCTTCATTGATCGGCTGTTTGTCGGCAAGGCTGTCGAATCAGAAAGGGAACCTTATCTCCAGGACTTGTTGTCCACCACGTCGACAGGTGTTCGTCCCGATGTCCGGTGAGGAAAAACGGAAGGATCAGTCTGGCAAAGAATCTGAAAGCAGAGATTGACGAGGAGTTGATTGAAGGGTATCGAGGGACGGTCTCCTTGCCGTTCGAACTGGGTAAGAACCGCCGCATCGCCGCGAAGATTATCGACGATCGCGGAATTGAGTGTTTGAAGATTATTGTGGTGGAGAAGTGATTTTTCCTGTGGAACTGCTGTGTAAAATGGATGTGTTCCAAAACCGAATGGAGGAAACTCATGGCTGTGACTGATGCAATACGGGAGGCACTCGACCTCAACAACCTCAATCTTCCAGCAAGCCCCAAAGTGATCGGGCTGACGGTGGAGAATTTCACTGACATGGATGGGGAAGCATCGCTGCGGATTACGGCAGTGATTGACGACAACACAGACCTCGACAATATCGATGGCAAGGGTGTCGGTGACATGAAGGCGGAGATTCGACGAAGTCTGGAGGAACACGGCATCCCACTGTTTGCTTACATCTTCATTGCGACACCCAGTGAGCTTGAAGAGGAAGCGAAAGAGGAACAGTGACCCATGCATGCAGATGATCGCCAGTTCTTTCTGATATGCCTTTTGACCTGGAAGGAGCTGGCTAATCGCTGATTCCATGCCAAAGAACAAAGCCCGTCTCGGTGCCGGCGATCTCATCCTCAACGCACCCTTCGCGGAGCCTTCGAAGTACTGGAGCTACGACCGCAAGCACATGGTTTTTACTCAGATCGATGGACGACGTCCGGCTGGGTACATTGTGGCCACTCCGGATGCACAGGGTTTCAATGATCCGGGGCAGTTTATCGAACTGGATTTGGTCAATCAGATTCGCCCTCGCGTCAAAGCCTGGCGGGAAGCCAATTATCCAGGGGCCACAGGGATCACTCGGCGATTGCTGGAACATTGGCACGATCCGAATCAACGCGAAGGAATGCGGTTCTTTTTCGATCGAAACGCTGATCTGGCTGACAGAAGCTCCTGCGCCCGAAAAACAGGGGATTGAAATTCCCGGCGATGGCGGACCATTTCCCCGCTGGTGCGCGAAGATGGCGACTGGAAGCGGCAAGACAATCGTAATGGCGATGGTGATCGCCTGGCAGGTTTTGAATAAGGTGACGTACGCCCAGGACCCACGATTTTCAAAACATGTATTGGCGATCGCGCCGGGGTTAACCGTGCGGAATCGACTGGCGGTCCTCGTTCCGGACTCGCCCGGCAACTATTTCGATCTGTTCCAGATCGTTCCGCCTGCACTGTACGACAAGTTGCGACAGACGAAGATTGTGATTCACAACTGGCACAAGCTGGGTTGGGATTCGGACGAGCAGATCGCTCGCCGACGCAGTGTCGATAAACGCGGGGCGAAGAGCGACGAAGCGTATGTCCGTGAAGTCCTTGGAGAAATGGCGTCGGCTCGCAATGTGATTGTGCTGAATGATGAGGCTCATCATGCGTGGCGGGTGCCTGCAGGTTCGAGCGTCAAGGGCGTGGCCAAAGAAGACGTCGATGTGGCGACAAAGTGGATCGACGGACTGGATCGCATCCATCGGGCGCGCGGCGTGCAGCAGTGCTTCGACTTTTCCGCAACACCCTACATTCCGTCCGGTCGGAGCAGCAGCGAAGATGCTTTGTTCGGCTGGATTATCAGTGATTTTGGCTTGAACGATGCCATTGAATCCGGACTGCTCAAGACTCCAAGAGTGGTCGTACGCGACAACGGTCGGTTGGATCCGGATTACAAGAGCCGTTTTTATCACCTCTATCGCGACGACAATGTGCAGGTTGATTTCAATCGTAAGGCACTTCCGCATGAGCCACTGCCAGATATTGTCACGCAGGCTTATACGCTGCTTGGTCAGGATTGGCTGGGTGAAAAATGACCATTTAGGGTTTGAGATTCTGTATGTCTATCGCGGCGTTGTGCGAAAGTACCGACCTGACTTCCTGGTGGCGCTCACCGACGGCACGATGATAGTCGTTGAAATCAAAGGTCAAGAGACCGACGAAACACGTGCCAAGCATCGATTTCTGGATGAATGGGTTCGCGCGATCAATGGCTGCGGCAACTTTGGCAACTGGCGCTGGACGGTTGTAACTGATGCGGGGAAGATTGATGAGCATTTGAGTGAATGCCTTTGACTTGGCGCGGGCTTCGCCCGCAACCCAACGATTTATGAGAGTCGATGTCGTCCATTGTTCCCACCGACCACGCGTTCAATGGTGTGGACTTAAGCGTTTTGGACTCTTGACGCCCCGGCGGAGCTTGCCTCCGTCGAGCGAGGATCATCACCAGAAAACGAAACGATTCGGCACCTGGCCACCAATGCGGCTTGGGGACTGTCGTTTTAATCGTGGGATAAGCTTCCAGCTTGTCATTGCTTTTAAAAAACAGGGCGTTTTCTTCAATAGATGCCAGGCTGGAAGCCTAGCCCACGGGAAATCCCGACTAAAACGACAGTCCCCTTGTCCGCATGGAGCCGTGATTCCATCGATCATCGCCCTGCGGAGGCAAGCTCCGCCGTGGCGAAAACGCTTTCCTGACTTCTTTGTCTGGTGATGATCATCGCTTGATGGGGACGAGCCCCATCGTGGCGGAAATCCCCTCATTCATCACCGCCCGAGCCGCCAGCACACAAAAACTCGCCAGTCTCGTCGTCAAAATTCTTCGCAGAAAAACAACACTCTCTACGTTTGCTGAGCAGAGGACGGTCATTTGATGTTCACCGACTCGCCCTTCAGAATCCAGTCTTCGTTAAACGCGGTGTGCTTCATTGTTTTGCCTTCATCACAGAAGTAACTATAGACGCAGTGGATCAAACCGTCGGTCGTTTGAATCACGCACGGGTAGTGGAACGAGCCTTTGGGCTGGTCTTCCAGATGGCGCGACGTTGTCCAGGTCTGCCCCTCGTCCGTTGAGAGACGTACAGCCAGCCTGTTGCGGCCCGACTGTGTATCGTTGTGGACCAGAATCCAGTGTCCGTTTTTCAGGCGAACACCGTCCAGGCCGGAACCGGGGTTGATCAGGTCGCTGATTCCGACAGCACCCCACGTGATGCCATCATCGGTGGACTCGGCTACGCGAACATGTCCGGTGAATCCGTTTTCCCGCATGTACGCGACCAGTGTGCCGTTTTCGCGACGCAGCACCGCCAGCTGGATCGCACCGAAGCCCAGCAGCGGTTTACCGGCAAACCACGTGAAACCGCCGTCGTCACTGATGGCCATGATCGAAATTAAAAACGTATCCGTGTACAGAGGCAACAGGATGCGGCCGGATGGCAGGACGGTTGGCTTGCAGCGTGGCTGCCAGCCCAGGCGTTGATACAGTTTTTGGCTGAGTTGGCCTTTGGCTTCGTCGATTTCTGCTTTCTGCTTTTCCGGGAGCGGAACCGGCAATACGGCAAGCAGCTGATCGAGCGTGCTGATCGCATCGCCGGAGAAATCATCCGGCTTGAGCAGGATTGTGGGGTGTCCGTCATGAGAAACGTTTCGCCCCAGCCGGTGTCACCCACTTTGCGGCGCGCCCCAAACACAGCCACATCGTCTGCAGAGCGTTCTCCACTGCCGCGATACCATGAAACGATCAGTTCACCGTTTGCGAGTTCCGCAATTCCCGGTGCATGGTTGTGCCGGGCGTTAAAGGGAAAGACTGACTCGGCTGCGTAAACCGGCGACAGATCTGCGAGGCTATCTGCGGAATAACAAATGCCTGGCAAACTCACGGAGGCAAGAAGCACTATTCCTCCGGTAACAATAAGTCCTGCAAAGGGCACCGTTACGGTTGACGGACTGCCGCCAGGTACTGGAATTCAAATTCAGTGTCATCCATCCGGAGCGCCTGATACGGTGCATCCAACAGTTTCTTCGACGGAAACTGATCCCGCCGGTAAGTTTGCGATTTCGACTTATGAGTCCGGCGATGGACTGCCCGCCGGTGACTACACTTTGATCTTCACCTGGCAGGAGTTCAACGTCATTTCTCGTTCCTACAGCGGCGAAGACAAGCTGAACGGCCGATACATTGATCCAGCAACCTCAGCGATTAAATTGTCCGTCAAAGAGGGTGAAGAAAACGATCTCGGTGTCATTGCACTCACAACGGGGTAGAATTCATCGCGAATTCAGACAATGACCCTCGACATCCTGCAAATCTTCCTGGAAGACTCTTGTCGCCCCTTTCCACTGCTGAAATGAAAATCCATGTCATCGAAGTTTCTGTTGTTGCCGTTGATTACCTGTTGCTGTTTCTGTCTGCCTTGTTTCGGAGCCGAAGATGCTCTGGCAGAGGCATCAAAGGCTGTTCCGCAGGAAATATTTGAATACGTCGCCAGGCCTGAACCTGACTTTGCGTGGAAGCTGGCAGACACGATCAAGCTGGGGGCCAACAAGGTTCATCGCCTGGAACTGACATCGCAGAAGTGGCAGGGCATTCTGTGGAAACACAACTTGATTGTGTACGAACCCACGGCACTGGTTCACAAAGACCACATGCTGCTCTTCGTCAACGGGGGAGGTATGGACAGCGTGGGCAAAACGCCGCAGATTAAAGACATGGCGATGGGGATTGCGCTGGCAAATTTTTGCGGAGCCCGAATCGCCACCCTGCATCAGGTCCCCAATCAACCGCTGATGGATGGGAGAAAAGAAGACGACCTGATCACCGAAACATGGTTGAGGTATCTGGAATCCGGTGACGCCACCTGGCCGCTGCTGTTTCCGATGGCCAAGAGCGCCGTCAAAGCGATGGATGCACTGGAACAGTTTTCAGAGCAGCAGTACAAGCAGCCTGTCAAGGGATTCGTCATCACAGGAGCATCAAAACGGGGCTGGACCAGTTGGCTGACATCGGTCGTTGACAAACGCATCATCGCGGCAGCGCCGATCGTGATCGATACGCTCAACTTTCCGAAGCAGATGACACATCAGAAGAAGACATGGGGCTTTTACAGCGAACAGATCGAAGACTATACAAGTAAGGGACTGGTTCGCGATGATGGCATCCCCAGGGATGGCCGCGAAGCCGAACTCTGGAAAATGATGGACCCCTACACGTATCGAGCCCGGCTGACGATGCCAAAACTTCTGGTCGTGGGTGCCAACGATCGTTACTGGTCGGTGGATGCGATGAACCTGTACTGGGATGATCTTGTCGGTCAGAAGCACATTCATCGTGCTCCGAACGGGGGACACGGACTGGACGACGGCAAAGAAAATGCCCTGAAGGCCATCGCCGTCTTCTTCCGTCACGCCGCCGCAGGAAAAGCACTTCCGGAGTTCCACTGGAAACCGCAGGTGACCGATTCCGAAGTCGGCCTGACCATGACGCCATCCGCTGACCCGCAGGCCGTACGCATGTGGGTGGCTCGATCTGATTCCAACGATTTTCGCGAATCAAAATGGAACTCGCAGGATCTGTCAGCGGCCGATGGCAGTTTCAGCGGTTCGGCGACAAGGTCCGGTGAACAACGGGTCGCCGTCTTCGGAGAGGCTGAGTACGAACACGAAGGCCTGACGTATTTGCTCTCGACACTCGTCTTCTGGAAATAGGCAGGCTTTCAATCATAGTCCTGCGAAGAATAACGTCATCCATTGATTCACGCACGAATCCGACAGGTGGCCGGAGCGAGATAGCGCAATTGCCGGGATCCAACCAGCACGCAGACAGAAGGATGAACGTCCTTCACTTGAAATACCGCATCGTGGCCACGGGCTTGCACTGCGACTGGCCTGCATGAAATGATGTACTCAAACTGTGGTGTGCGAAGGCATTTTGCTTTTTTGAACTGGATTCGTCACTTCGTCATGTGTGTGATTCGCTGCGGAGCAGCGGCGTGCGGTAGCCTGTGGCTTCAGCCACAGGTCATGCGTCCCCAAATGCCCCCAAGCTGCGGAGCAGCGACGTAATGCTGCGACCGTGAAGATTCCGCTGACGCGTTTCGGGCCACGCCACCGCACGTACATTACGCAAATTGGCCCCGCGTTTTACGTCGCTCCTCCGGAGCTTGGCGCATCGCTGCACATTCGTACCTCGGGTTTGCACCTAAGGCTACCGCACACGGCTGCTCCGCAGCCAATCGCAACTCGCGACAACCCTTGCGATCCGTCATCCACATGCCATACTTTGGAGCGCTGCCCACAATTCATTTCCGGAGCATGCCCGTATGACGACCTACACGTGCCTCAAATATCACATTGTCAGGAAGTACACCATCGGAAAACTTCATTCGCTGATGAATACCGAGCCTTGTTGATCCGACACGAGATTCAATTCGATGAACGATACCTCTTCGACGACGAACACACAGCATGAATTGTCCCACCCAGCCAAGTTGGAATGCCTGAGGAGCACTTGTAGTATGGGGAGGAAAAGTTGCTGTCCCCGCGTCGGCGGCAGCAGTTTGTGGTTGCTGATCTCGACACTCTGTCTGCCGACAGCGGTGTGCGCGGAAGATGCGCCCGAATTCTTTCGGGGGCTGAATCTCAACGGACCGTCCGTAGTCATTGACGGCAATGTGTGGGATGGAGGCGACTCGAAGTCGTATGTTTGCAGCGACAAAGCCTTTGAGAGTCAGAATGTGCCCCTCGTTCCGGTGACTGATGCCGAGCGAGCAAAGATGATTCGCAGCAGCCGCTGGGGAGGAAACCGCGTCGAACTGACTGACATCCCGCCTGGAACTTACACGTTGTTTCTCTACGTTTGGGAAGACAATGATGCTGAGACTTATTCGGTCTCAGTCAACGGAAGAAAAGTCGACGATCGCTACAACAGTGGAGCAACCGGTCACTGGGAGAAACTTGGCCCGTGGCCGACTACAGTCAGGAACGATCGAAACATTGTGCTGACGAGTCAGGGAGGCGCTGCGAATTTCTCCGGGATTGAACTCTGGAAGGGACTCTACGACGGTCTCGGTGGACCCATCCGTGACAAAGACCTCGCATTCTTTGAAAAACGCATTCGTCCGCTGCTGGCAAAACATTGTTATGAGTGTCACAGCGCTGAGTCGCAGGAGTTGCAGGGGGCTCTGTTAGTCGATTCAAGAGCGACGCTCCGCCGCGGCGGTACGAAAGGGCCTGCGGTCGTGGCAGGCGATGCTGATCACAGCCTGCTGATTGAAGCCGTCCGTTACAAGAACACAGAAATGCAGATGCCGCCGGATGGAAAGCTCTCGGACTCAGAGATTGCGGATCTCGAACACTGGGTGAAAATCGGGGCGCCTGACCCGCGTTCGACCGCCACGAAGCACCTCGGCAAACAGATCGACATCGCTGCCGCGCGCGAGTTCTGGTCGCTCAGGCCAATCTCCAGTCCTCCAATCCCGGTGGTGAAGCTGGCAGACTGGCCGCGCACGGAGATCGATCGATTTATTCTTTCGAAACAGGAAGCACAAGAACTGACGCCGGCGGTCGATGCTGATCAGCGGGTGTTGATTCGCCGCGCGACGTACGATCTCATCGGTTTACCTCCCACGCCGGACGAAGTGCATGCCTTTCTTGCGGACGATGCTGAAGACGCATTCTCCCGCGTGGTGGAACGGCTGCTGGCTTCGCCTCGATACGGCGAACGCTGGGGGCGGCATTGGCTGGATGTCGTCCGTTACGCCGACACTGCCGGGGATAATTCTGACTATCCGATCCCGCAGATTCACAGTTATCGCGACTGGGTGGTGAATGCCTTCAACCGTGACCAGCCGTATGACGAATTCGTGCGGGATCAGCTGGCCGGTGACCTGCGGGGCGGCAGAACCGACGAAGAACGTAATCAGCGAATCATCGCCACAGGCTACCTTGCCAATGCGCGTCGATTCGGGTCTCGTGTCGATGATTACCCGCAGCATCTGACGATCGAAGACACGATCGACAATCTGGGACGCAGTTTTCTGGGGCTGACAATCAGTTGTGCTCGCTGCCACGATCATAAGTTCGACCCGATCACCAATCGCGATTACTACGG
>JANOUN010000394.1:0-1538 GCA_031416875.1 Planctomycetota bacterium
GCGTAAATGGATCACTCGTTCTGATGAACGGACGAGCACTGGCCCCGTTGGTCAGCACTCGGAATAGAGCTCCTTGTGAAGTCATGCCATGTCGCTGTCAACGATCCCCCGAGGTCCTCGAACGATGCTGGTTGGCATCGGACTCGCCGCGTTCTACGTTGCGTACTCTCAATTGACCAGACCGTGGCTGACAATTGAACAAAAGCAGGAGCGCGTGGTTGCGTCACCGTCAGCGCCGCAACACTCACCCATGTTTCCGGAACAGACGAATCTGTGTCTCAAGGAAGATTCGTGGGTCAAAAACGCGAATGCACGGTTTGGTGACGGTTCGCGGTTTATGTACTTTCAGAATCATGAACTTTTCAACGAAGACCGGTCGATCAAAGTTGATCCGCTTGCAATGTTATGGCAGGACGACAAGTCAGAAGTTCCGTATACGCTGACCGCCAGATCGGCTCAGCTTGATGCATCGACACAGTTCAGACTCGACACCAACGAGTTCGGTGCGATCAGCAGCGGACAATTACAGGGCGATGTTCGCATCACGGGCCCCGATGGATTGCGAATCCAGGGTCGAACATTTTCCGTGTCGGACAATGCGATGAAGGTGACCACCAGCCAGCCAGTCAGATTCTGGTGGGGTCCGCACAGCGGAATTGCGCACAGTGGTGCAGAGATTGACCTGTTGTCGTCCGGTGAAGTGAAAAAGCAGGGTTTGATGTCCATTACAGACGTGCAGAAAATTCGCCTGTTGGGGCGCGTGGATTGTGACCTGTTCTTTCAGGACGAAGAGGCTCGCAGCGAAGCCGTAAAACTGAAGATCAACGCTGCGAATGGATTCGAGTACTTCGTTCCGACTCACGAAGCCACGTTTTTTGGTTTCAGTGACCGAGCCATGCGGAAGGATAACCAGATTTTGATTGAACGCCCTACGATCTCCGGCGGGCTGGATCGGCTGTTTTGTTCCAAACTGACGCTGCAGTTTCAGCCCGCCGTGATCGATGCCGGTGAAAAAAAGAAGCGTTCTACGAGGTTGCGACTGGCAAGTATTCAAGCCGAAGGCTCCAAAGTGATCTTCACGTCGCTGGAACAGAACGTAACGGCCACAATGAGTCGTTTAAAGTACCACATTGAAGAACGTGTAATGGAATTGTTTGGCAGCCTCACCGCTTCAACCGGCCGTCCAAACCTTGTTCAGATCTACCAGAACAGCAGCATGTTGACGGCGTCACATGTCGTAGCGGTGCATGATGTGCACAATCTGATTCAGACGATTCAGTGTTTCGGACCCGGGCGGATTGAACCCTCTGATCTGCAATCCGCTCCGGCACCTTCTGAAACGGCAGGCTCGTTTGATGCTGAGTGGACGGAGTCGCTGACCATCCGTCAGGTACCGGAGCAACGAGTCACGCTGAAGGGCATGGCAAAGATTACTCAGACGAACACCAACGCTGCGGAACCAGGAATGAGTCTGAACGGTGACGTGATTGAAATGACAGGAACGCCGGCATCCGACACGGCGAATCCTGCGAGCACAT
>JANOUN010000395.1:0-8172 GCA_031416875.1 Planctomycetota bacterium
CCGTCGCCATCGACGTAAACCTCCAAAGGACTGTATTCCCGTCACCTCGTTTCCGCAAGACCGCTCAGTCTTCCTGTGGAACTCCTGAGGATTTGTAGGGATTTTGCACGATTCAACGATTCGTCTGCCGATAACGAATAGTAACGCTGTTTTCTTTGATACGGCGCGGTGCCATTTCGGACTGCTGAGTCCCGAAAATGGAAATCTTCTTGGGTCTTCTGCCTCATGATTGCAGAGGATTGTTGCTGGGAAAATAGGGGAGTCCTTTCCATGCTGTATCGTAAGATGGCTGTGCTGCTTTCAGGGGCGATTGGGATTTTTGTTACCGGCTGTGCTTCTTCTACTCCTACGATGCGAGCTCAAAGCCCGCAGGATGGTTACGGTTCATGGAGCGACGGACCGGCTCCCAACCATGACTGCCCTATGTGTCAGTCGGGTGAAGGTCACGGACAAGGCCAGGCGTGCCCACCGCATCGCCGAGGACACGGCGCTCATCACGGTGCGGCAAATTGCCAGGGAGCCGGGTGTAACCTGCCGGGTCATCCTGTGCACCGCAATTTTCACACTTATCAAACTCCTCAGAATTTGATGTACCCTCCTGAAAATGCCGCACCTGCGCAAGTTCAGTATCCGTACTACACGTTCCGTGGCCCGACAGACTTCTTTATGAAGTAGCAGCAATTCGAGCACGTCAGGAAAATCACCTGAAGAGCCCCGTTGAATCACATCAACGGGGCTTTCTTTGTGTTTCCGGCGTGTGTTTTGAAAAGGAATTTAAAGAAAGTAGAAGTGGTAGAAAGGAGCGTCGAGAATGTTGATAACTTCGATTAGAACCTCAGGATATCAAGCAAAACACTGATGATCAGGAGGATCAGTCATGTGAAATCATGAGCGACAACTCAGGGGAAACGAACAGGAGAGTGGCGAACAGGTGAGGAGTAACCAACACCGAGACTGAAAAACGAAAACAACGAGAGGCGAACGACAAAATCCAGCAGACACAGGGAGTGCTGTGTTCAACAGGTTATCAACAACCACAGCAGGATCATTCGCTTTCTTCGTATTCAGTTTGAATGGCAGTATGGGGCAAGTTCTTTTTCAGTTCATCGACAGCCGCGTCGTTTGATCCGAGAGCCGTACGGGTGATTTTAAGATCTTTGAGCGACTTAAGATGAAACAAGGCCGGCGCTCCGGCAGCGGTGATCTGAGTCGACCCAAGATGCAGGAAGGTGAGCGCGTTCATGTTCTTAAGCACGGGCAGGCCGGCATCGGACAGTTTGGTGTTGTCCAGATTCAGCCATTCTAGTTTCGTGAGTGGAGCCAGCAGGAGGGCACCCTCGTCGGAGATTTGAACCCGCCAAAGATTGAGTTTCTTCAATTCTCGCAGCTTTGCGAGATGAACCATACCAGCGTCAGTGATCAGCGAGTCTTCGCTCAGATCCAATTCTTCGAGCGCCAAACATACCGAAAGTGTTTCCAGCCCGGAATCGCTCACCTGATTCCTCGCCAGTCGTAGTTTTTTCAGCAGCGGAAAACCAGCGATCAGCTTGCACGAATCATCATCTACGATGGTACCCGCCACATAGAGTTCTTCCAGGTCCTTAAGACCAGTCAACGCTGCCAAACCGTCTGTGCCCACAAAGGTGAGATCGTCCAAGGCAAGAACTTTCAGCGATTTGCAGGAGGCAAGAGCCTTAACACCTTCATCGCCGATATTGGTTTGACCGTTCTTTCCATTCAGGCGAAGCGCCCGCAAATTCGTGAACCGAGCGATGATGATCGCCGCTTTGTCCGATATTTGACAGCCACGAAGATCCAGTTGCACCAACTGTGGCGAGACTTTTTCCAGCACCGGCAAAGACTCATCGCTGAATGAGGAATCCGCCAGATTCAGGACCCGGAGTGATTTGAGGTCCGGAAGAAAACCGAGTATTTCCGGCGTCAACGTGAGTTTGTGTAGATCTATATCGGTTGCGGAACCGGCTTCTTCGCCCTTGACAATAGCCCCAGCCGCTCGTAAGGCCGCAATGGCAGCCATTTCAGTCTCGCTGGCTCGGGAAACCGTCTGTTGAGGCGGAGAATCGCCGGAGCATCCAACAAGAACGGCAAGCAGAATCAGCAGGGACAGACGTCGGATAGCAGACACAGGCAGACTCCGGTGAAACAGTCAGAGGACAAGATCACCGATGATAGCGGCAAATCCGTCGGTTGTCAGTGATCCAGGGAAACCGCCCTTGAATGAGAGGTCACCGTTTACCGTTCAGAGATTTAGGCCGACGTCACTGCATGAGCAGAGGTTTTACGACGCAGAAGTTCCCGCGGGCAGAGATTCAAGGTATTCGGGCGCATCCGATGGCTTCACGCAGTCATCATTGCTGGATAAGTCGTCGGATGCTGATCCCGGAACAGCAGAGGCGGAACCATTCCGCTTAGAGGATTGTGGAACAGGGCCCTTCGCCTTTTCGGACGCGAACAGCCAGTCAAGCGGATTGCGAGTATGTACCGCAATAGCTAAGTACTGACGGTACAATTCGGTCAACATCGCGATTGACGACGTGAGCGTGACCCACGTCAGCAGAGGTGCGTCGATCGCACCATAGGCATTCGCAATTCCAAGGAGCACAGTGCTGATCATCAGCAGAGCGGTAAATCCTGAGCGTCCGCTGAAGCCCAGACGTTCCACCTTGATGGCGTGCGACGCGAGAGCGTTCTCAACAGACTGCGTAGACAGTGAACGGAAGGAATCCATATTCTCCTTCAGTTTCAGAAGATCCATTTTTTGGCGTGGCTGAACAGGTCGTACTTCATTGAAGATGGCGACATCTTTGACGTCAATATCCGGCTCGGACATCGTCAAAGGCTCGCTGTCGTCCAGATTTCCCATATTTCCGGCCATATACTGTTCGATGTAAGATTTCACTTTCGGTGGGGATTTAGGCGCAGGCCCCCCGGCCCCCTTCGCAGTCGAGGTGACAGCCTCCGGTTCCTTCTTCTTTTCAACAGCTTTCAGTTCCCCCGGCAGCGCATGGCCGGCGGACTTGCGGTTGCGCGACAGCAGTTGTTCCATATAGTCGCGGACAACATCGTCGGAGTTCTCTTCCCGAGCAGGTTCAGCATCACCGACAGCAGCCAGTATCGATTCGGTCGCTGCAAGTTGTGCCGCATCGGAACCGAAGTGGAACATGACTGATTGATTTTCGCCCGAAGGTTCAGACACATCCACAAACGCGGCAGGCGGCAGTGGCGGGGGCGTCACGCTTTCGGCAGCCGGTTTTCGCAGTCCGAACAGTCCGGCAAGTTCAGATCGCAAATCCGTCGTCGGAACGTATGACGGGTCATCTGATTCACCATGAGCGGAATCACTTGGCAGATCTGCCTGATGAGTCAATTGTCGATCAGATTTCGGCTCACCACTAAATGATAGTCCGAACTCAGGCAACGGTGATCCCGCCTGCTGCGCGGGTTCTGTGTGATTCCGCATGGCCACCTGGATTTCGGCTCGAGCCAGTTCCAGTTGCTGCCGAGCTTCCAGCAACAGACGCCGCTGAGATTCGATGTCGCCCTCAGTGTGTTCGATTTTCCTCGTTCGTTCACGCAGGTCTTCATCGCGACGGTCCAGCAGTTCCGCGCGCACGTCCAATTCCCTTGACCGCGTTTCGCAGGAATCAATAAAAGCGGAATCAGCGCCGGCCTGTAAGACAGGCGACACGGAGTTCGCCGACAGAGAATACTCAGCCAGCTTCGCGTTCAGCTCTTCACGTTTGCGACCAGATTCCACCAGCCTGGCACGCAGCGCGTCCAATTCATCATTCGCCTGCAAAAGCTTCGATTCACTCAACTGCAGACTTTGGCAATGTTCTTCAATGGACTGATAGGCCTGTTGCAGACGTTGTTCCTGGAACCCGGATTCGCTTCTTAAGCGATTGGCATCTTCGACGTCCTGACGAGCATCCTGCAGAGCCTTTTGCAGCTCCCGCACGGCGGACAAGAGGGCCTCACGCTCAGCGAGCATCGAAGCCCGCTCACCGTCCGTGGCTGCCAGAGCCTGCTGCAGATCATCCAATTGCTGTCGGACCGCCAACAGTTCCGCAGCGCTCTCAACAAAGGCCGAGTTTGATTCGTCAACAGGCGGCGCGGTTCGGTTCGTCTCGCGGTGGGCATGTTGATCGCTCTTGAACTGCTGAACACGGCGATGAACGTCAGCGGCGCGGCTGTCGATTTCGGATTCATGGTGCTTCAGTTCCGCAGCATGGAGATCGAGCACGGCGAATCGGCTGCGCATGTCTTCCAGTTGCCTGGCCACCAGCACTTCCCGTTCGGCAATCCCCGATTCGCGGCTGGTCAGATCCTGACGCAGCTGAGACAGAGCGTTGCGTTCGCAGAGCAGATCCTTGTTGGCGCTGAGCAAGGCCGTTCGCTCAGATTCCGCTGCCTGGACGACAGCATCGGCAGACCTTCGTGTTTCAGCAAAGCGTACTTCCGCAGCGACAATCGCAGCTTCTCGGCGATCCAGCTCTTCCCGCTTCGCCTCGATCGCAGCCGCCCGCAGATTCTCCGCATCAACGGCCACCTGCGATGCGGCCTGTTCTGCCACCACGGTCTGAGCAGCCCGTTGCTGACGTCTGAACGATTTCAATGTCAGCAATCGTGCCGAAACCTCGTTCGCCCGTGAATCAAGCTCCGATTGCCATTCCTGAAGAGCCAATTGCCGAATTTCTATCGATTGTTGAAGCTGACGCAGTTCGATTTGAGCCTGTTGAGCCTGTTGAGCCTGCTGACGTTCGCGGACGGCCGCTTCCTGCTGTGCGGCGATCGCAGCAAGTTGTTCCATGCTGCGAGTATCGGCGTTGACAGAAGCTGTGGCAGCAGATGTTTGTTCCGCGTCCGCAAGTGCTTTTGCCCGATCTGAAAGAGCGACTTCCTGCAGTGCCAGCGCCTCTGCCTTCGAAAGCAGTACAAAGGCATGCTGGCTGAGCGACGCTTCGCGTGTAGCGTACTCGTCACACAGTTGCTGGAATCCGGACTCCCGGGCCTGCTGCTGCGACTCTCGGTGGAGCTGTTCAGCCTGTGCAGCCTGAATCTGTTCGCGCAGCCGTCGCAGTTCTGCCTCCTGCCTCGAATGCTCCAGCTGCGCCTGTTCAACCGCCGCCTGCGTTCTGGAATTCTGCTCCGCAGCGTCTGACAACTGTCGCTGCTGATCTGTCAGGGCCTGACGCTGTCGATCGGATTCCAGCGATCGCAGCGCATGTTCGCGTTCCTGCGCGGCGAGTCGCTCCTGCTGGCTGAGCGACGCTTCGCGTGTAGCGTACTCGTCACACATTTGCTGAAATCCGGACTCCCGGGCCTGTTGCAGAGACTCTCGGTGGAGCAGTTCAGCCTGAGCAGTCTGATTCTGTTCGCGCAGCGGTCGCAGTTCTGCCTCCTGCCTTGAATGCTCCAGCTGAGCCTGTTCAACCGCCGCCAGCGTTTGGGAATTCTGTTCCGCTGCGTTTGCCAATTGTCGCTGCTGATCTGTCAGGGCTTGACGCTGTCGATCGGATTCCAGCGATCGCAGCACATGTTCGCGTTCCTGCGCGGCGAGTCGCTCCTGCTGCCGCGCCAGCTCGTTCCATTGAGCCGTCAATTGAGACGATCGTTCCTCGATCGCCATTAGCCGCGAGTCGGCATCGCGTTCTCGCTCTCGCAGGACTTGTGTCAATTCGCCGAGCTGCTGTTGACGGAGTGTCAGCAGGCGCTGATGCTCTTCCCGTTCTTTCTGCAATGCCGTCTGGATGGAGGTGTCCTGAACAGACGGCGCGGCAATCCCGGCAGGGATCGGAAGTGATTCCCTGGCAAGATCGGTGGAAGGTCGTTCAACAACGGTCTCGGCAGATTTGAATGACATCAACGGCCGATCATCGGGCTCCGGCAGATGCGGCGGCTCGTCCTGAAACTCCAGACGATAGGAAACCGGTCCGAGGGAGATCACGTCGCCTTCGGTGAGTCGGTTTACGCCGCTGACAGGCAAATCGTTGACCCAGACGCGGCCGTCAATGCGGTTGACTGAGAACGTCCCGGCTTTGCGGATGAAGCTGCAATGGGTGGCCTCTCCTCCGGAGAACGCCAGACTGAATTCACTTGCTGCACCTGAACCGCACCGGTAGGTCCCGTCGGCCCGCGCGCAGAAGGACTCAAGATCAGCACCATACAATGGTATCAGTACGGGAATTCGAAGACTGGATGTTTGAGCAGGCCGTTTTGTCGCAACCGACATGACGTTCTCCGAAGAACTGATTGACTTCTGAACATGAGCCCGGCCCGGTTGTCCTCCGTCAGGATGACACTCGATGCAGCTTCGCCACTTACGCGGTCTGATTCATCAGCAACGGTCGTGTCGATTCTGCGGCTTGGCATAAAATGGGTAGATATTGCAACCTGTGAAAGACATAGCTCATAAAGGCACTTCCGGACGTAACGACATGCTGCCAGAAGACAACACGCCCGAGAAACCAGGCAGTCCGGTGGAACGATTACGGTTCTGAGGATCGCGCAGCTCTGGCGGTGAAGGGAGAAGCAGCAAAAAAGCCCGCCAGAATGCGGAGAAATGTCATTGTCGAAGAGTGTTGTGCCGCGAATGATGTGTGCGCGAGTGCTGAAGGATGCGATGAGCACAGCGATGCTGCCGAACAGTTGACGAATGACAACAAAGTTTCAGGATTGACGCGCCGCATCATTGCGAGCCAATGGAGTGCGGCGGGCGGCGAGCTAGGATCAAAGTCAGCGACTGTTTTGCCAGAAGCGCAGGTTCCAACGGTCAGGGACATTTCAGTTTGCATGACGGCACACACGGAGAAGTGAGCTGTCCTGCCCGACATCAGGTTTCGACCGTGCTCAACGACAATTCAAATTCATCCGCACGCCGCCTTTGGAATGCCGCCCATCTGTTGCTGTGCCTGTGTCAGGTCGCCGCCGTGTCGTGGGCTCTGCTGACGCCGGACCCGTTTGCACTCGTCCGAGACACCTCGCTGGGCTGGGTGCAAAACGCGAGCGATCTGCTGATGCACGCCATCGTGTTTACGGTCCTGTCAGCCACGGTGTTCAGCATGTGCCTGGCGATCTTTGGCGAATTTCCGCCCGTCGCCGTCTTCGCCATGCTGGGCTACTGCGTTACGGTGGAAGGACTTCAGGCATTTGTCCCTGGCCGGACCAGTGACCCGCGCGACGCCATCGCCAACATCGCCGGCTTTGTTCTTGGTCTCGCCTTCGTCCGCGTCCTCTCACTGTTCCGCCCCGCTCCGAACAGGGCATGAAACGGCTTTTAAAAAGGGGTCAGGAACCAATAGCCAAATGGCCCGGAGGGTGCTTCGCACTATTGGTTCCTGACCCCTTTTTAAAAGCGTCGCCGGGTAGCGAAAGCTGGTCCTCTTCCGTAGACTCCTTCGACCTGAAGCACGGTTCCCGTTCGCATTCTTCGTCGAATCGTCAGATCGTTGAGGAGACTCGATATCATGCCCTCATGGCCTCATCAGCTTTTCATTGACGGTGTCTGGAGTGACAGCCAATCCGGTCGAACCTGGAGCGTCACGAATCCCGCCACAGGAAAAGAACTGGCCAGCGTCGCTCTGGCCGACGCCACGGACGTCGATCGAGCCGTTCAGGCAGCGCGGCGGGCGTTTGACGAAGGCGAATGGCCTCGCATGGACCCGTTAAAGCGGGGTCGATTGCTGTTTCGCCTGGCCGAACGCATCCGGGAAAACCTGAATGATCTGGCCATGACCGACACGCTGAATGTCGGAAAGCCGATTCGGGATACGCTGGGCTTTGACGTTCCCTGTGCGGCCGATCTGTTCGAGAGCTATGCCGGATTGCCGGACAAGATCTCCGGCAAGTGCTTTGGGACGCTGCCGGATAACGTCACTTTGCAGATTCGCGAACCGATGGGAGTCATCGCGGCGATCGTACCCTGGAATTTTCCGCTCACGAATGCTGCCATCAAACTTGCCCCGATTCTGGCGTGTGGAAACACGGTCGTCCTCAAGCCGTCCGAAGTCGCGCCGTTGTCTGCTCTGATGCTGGCGAAGCTGGCGGCCGATGTTGGCTTTCCGCCGGGAGTCATCAACGTGATTCATGGCACGGGCCAGGAAGCCGGTGCGGCGCTGGTGAAACATCCGGGCGTGGACAAAATCACGTTCA
>JANOUN010000396.1:0-4196 GCA_031416875.1 Planctomycetota bacterium
AATCCGCGTCCCATAGCCTTCGAGGATTTTTGCCACCGTGCGAAGGCGCTTGGGATCACGGACGTCATAGGCAATGAGATGCCAGTGCTTGTCGGACATCGGAATAGCTTTCAGTAGTCAGTGGGCAGTTTTCAGGGGGAAGTCCCGACCTGAGCCAGGTCGGCCTACCGTTAACGAAGCCGCATTTTTCCGTATTCGCCGGGATAGCCGCTCCATTCTTTCTCCAGCAATCGGCACTCAAGTTCCACGATCCGAGCGTATTCGACGGACGTGCCGGTGTGAGGATGTTTGAAGGTTTCGCTCAGACGACCTTCAAACAGCTGGATTGCCTGCTTCTTACCGGTTTCCGACAGCCACACCTGTCCGGGCGAGATACAGAACAGGCTGCTGTCGTTCCACATCGCTCGATTCACACTGCCGATCAGCGGCATGTCCCAGATCACCGTGCGAAACAGTTCCATCACGTCCAGAACCAGCGGCGGTGCGGCCGAACGCGGTTGATGAAAATAGCCAAATGCCGGTTCGAGACCGACTGCAATCAGACTGCGATGCACCAGACCATACAGCAGTGAATAGCCGTAACTCAGCAGGCAGTTGAATTGATCCTTCGGCGGATGTTTCGTGCGGCCTTTGGGAATGAGTACGTCCGTGGCTTGTTCGGAAATCAGCGAAGGAATCGCGGCAAAATACGCCTTCGCGGCTTGACCCTCAAGACCTCGGATCGAGTCCAATGATGTCGCCATCGGCAGTCGGGCCAGAGTCTGACGGATGCGGTCGAGAGAAGCCGTCGTGACATCTCGCCGAGCTTCGTTCCCTCTCGTCGCTCGCATCAGATATCGCAACTGCGATTCGACTTTGGCCTGAACGGTCGTCCGCGTCAGTTCCAGGCAGACGCCTGGATCGGACAATGCGGCGAATTGGCGGATACGCTGGCGGACTCGGCCGGAAACGGATTGAGTCCCCGCCATGAATTTGCCGCCCATGGAATACCATTGCACCGGGATCCCGCGAGACGAACACAGATGCAGGGCCTGCGTTGTCATCTGGCCGGAACCATGAATCACCACACTGTCCACGTCTTCGATCGGCAGCTTCTGGACATCGTCCTCGACAGTCACAACAATCGTATTGGCACTGCGCCCGATGCGTGCTTTTGGTGACACGACGTGCAATGTCTGTCCATGTCGGCGAGCGGGGAACAGTTGCATCTGCTCGGGTTTGTTGCGTTCCTCCTCCGGCAGACAAACCGGAGCGAGCGAGCACGTGTTGCAGAGTCGCTCGTTTTCGGTGACAGGTGGGCGAAGTTCGGAACGTCGCAATTCGCGGGCTCGTTTGACCGCCTGCCTCAAATCCTCACGGGCAACGTCGTCAATCGCGACTTTGGCGGTGACGTTGTCTTTGTGGTAACGAATCCGCGCTTCCGTGACAGGTTCGTCCAGAATTTCTGCGATGAGTACGGCGTAAGCGATCGCCTGAATCCGATCACTGGGCCACGGAGCCGGCGAATTGTCGGCGTCTCGACGGCAGCGACCCTTCTTGTGTTCGTAGGCGATCCACTGGCCATCCCGTTTTCGCACAGCATCTGCCTTTCCCGTCAATCCCCAGGACTCGCTGGAAACCTGAAACGAACGCTTCTCGGGGCTGACGTCATCTTCAGAAACGACATCATCGTGCAGCCGACGACCCGCATACACGTTTGCGTCCGCCACATAGATTTCTTCCACTTCTTCGAGGTAGAAGAGCCGCTCGCAGTACAGCATGGCATGCAACGCCATAATCCGGATTGGCGGTTCGGATATTGACGAAGGGGGGATTTCGGAGTCGTCGAACGGGAGTGTTTGGAACAAGGCGGAACAGGATTCCGCGAGCGAGACGTCATTCGAGCCATCCACGTGGGATTCCGATCTGATTGCTGAGGACTGAGGCACAGAAACTCTCCTAAGAAAAGTGAGTGACGAATGGGACATTCCGTGACTACAATGCTGCTCCTCAGCGAACTCCGTAGGTTTAGCTCCATAAACTTCAGCTCGATCAGTGGTGGCGGAATATCGCCACCAGGGATTACTTTTCAGGTATCTTTTGAATTGATGGTGATTTGATGTCCGTCACGATTCCTCAGGAGTATGCGGCATTCATCCGTGACTCAGTGGCCAGTGGACGTTTCGGTTCCGAAGATGAAGTTGTGTTTGAAGCACTACGGTTGCTCCAGCGGCACGAACAAAAACTGGCAGCATTGAGAGCCGACATTCAAGTTGGCCTTGACGACCTGGATGCAGGTGATGCCAGTGAGCTTGACGTGGAAGACATTATTCGACGGGGACGAGAGCGAATGAAAAATAGCTTGTAGTCCCTGCTTCAGCCGGAATGCGTTGTGAGTGCGTGCTTCCGCCTGAAGGCGGGACTACGAACGAACACGAACTACGTTTAGAAAATAAAATCGTCCCAGCCCAGGCCGTAGTTGAGTACAGGGTATTCGCGCCAGTTTTCCATCAGCCAATCGCGGCCTTTCTCTTTCAGATACCAATGCATGCTGGAGAACGGCCAGTCCTGCCATCTTGCCGTCAGCCCATGTTTGACCGGGTTGTTGTGAATGTAGTTGAGGGTTGTGCAGTAGTGAGCGTCGGATCTCATGACTCGGTCCTGACAGCGATACCAAACAGTCCTGCCTCGCTCTGAGTCTTCGCCATTCCATTCGAACGCCGTTCGTCCGTGAAGCTTGCCGAGATGCCCGGTCAAGATGTCGATCGCGCCAACCTTGACGAGAATGTGGTAGTGGTTTGGCAGCACACACCATGCGGCACATTCGTGCGTTGTTTCCGTGAGTAGTCCCAATAGTCGGTCTTCGAAGTCTGCCAGTCGATTTGTCGTTTGAAGAATTGATCTGTGCTCAAAGCAGGTGCCTGTAATAATTCGGAAGCCATTTGGTGCGTCGAGGTGTGGCGGAGAATGCTTTGGGAAGCCGCGTCGCTGGCGTTCCTGTACGATCTGTTTCTGCTGTTCTGCCGTCAGCTTTCGATAGTGATACATGTCTGCGGTCATGGCGTTCCCCGTGCAGTTAATCCGGTTTGTGCTGGTTCGTAGCCCCGGCTTCAGCCGGAGAAAATAGCGACTTTGGCCTCGATTCCGCCTGAAGGCGGGACTACGAACTGGGCGGGGCAGGAGCTATTCGAGGTAAGACGTTCGAATCCGGTGGTTGAGTCAGATTCAACAGATTTCCTACCGCAAAGGCCGTCCCTGAAGATCCCACATGATCCACCCAAACGGGAAGCGTCATCTTGCCTTTTTCGTCAAGCAGAAACGTTCGCGACGTGAGTCCTTCGTCCGGGGAAAATGGCGACACCTCGTCAACCAGATGTGTGCTTTCTCCCAACGACAGACCGCCAAATCGTCGAATGTCACTGAATCGCCGGTGCACGACCACATCGCGGATTCGATTTTCCAGGGACGCTCCCGATTCTTCCGACGAGTCGATCCACATCGTAAGTTGGATGTTTGTGAGCAGTTGTTGGTAGTCAGGACGAGTATTCCCTGACGATCCAAGCGGCTTGCTTTTGACACGCCAAACAGTTCGAAGGACGACGCTAAGGTCCGGTTGATTCAGCAACCCGGCTGTAACTCGGGCTCCAATGTGGGCGCGGCGGTCAGTTTCCCCGACCAGGGACAACAGAAAGCCGTAACACGTGGACGGCGGCGGCAGAATTTCTGTTTCCAGATACTCCCGCGCCATACCTTTTCGAAAGCAGGCCACTGGTACACTGACACGAATTCCAAGCATAAATGATCCTGTTTGAGGCTGCAGGTGGATTTGCGAGAGGACGCTTTTGTTCGTAGTCCCGGCTTTAGCCGGAATTGCCGCATGACAAGCCGCCTAAAGGCGGGACTACAAACGTGGGCAGGCAAACATGACGCCAACGATCAGGCCAGTTTCTCCGTCAATGCCGTGCAAGCGGCTTCGGTGGCGGCTTTGACACCGAGAACTCCCACATTGAGTTTCTTGAACTCGCGTGACAGCGAATCGTCCACGTCGCCCGTGCCAACGATCAATTCTTCTGGAGCCACATCGCCGTTCTGAATCCGTTTCAGTAACGCCAATGCACTGACAGTCTTGCCATCGTCTGGCGTATCAAAGCAATAGAGCAGTCGCGGTGCTGGGTCGTCAGTGATCCGGAAGACGACGACGTCGGGGGAAAAATCAA
>JANOUN010000397.1:0-5607 GCA_031416875.1 Planctomycetota bacterium
CGTTACGGACTGTTCATTCGCCTCTGGTTGCTTCCCACCCTTTCTGTTGAAAACGCAGTTACTTTCGGCTACAGAGAGGTAACGACTTCTCTGATCAGGACTCTCACCTGACAATTCAATCGCCTTCACAGGCGCACTAGCCACGGGCGCGAGCCCGTGGACCGGGATGAAGAATTACGTTGAGTCCCGAAGGGACGACATGAACCCCGAAGCACAGACACATGTCGTCCCTTTGGGACCGAAAAACGCTCTCTTTGGAACGACCCACGGGCTCGCGCCCGTGGCTACAACCTTTCGCGACTCCGTGGCTGAAACACAACCTGAACTCACTCGGAACGACATTCACCAACGCTCCCTTTTTCCAAAGAAAAATCCTTCACGGAGTTGCCTTTCAGGGCTGCCACGTTTGATATTGAGGTTTCCTGGGGTGATGCCCCAGGCATTCACGTTGTGCCGCGTTGCGGCAAACTGCTGCGGCAATTACGATCCACGCCGAAGACACAACGTTTCGACAAGTCTCCGCTCCCCCAATTTGTTTGCGGCGACGCTGCCGCATGATACAGCGTGCAAACACGCAAACGAATTAGAGTCCTACTCAGTTTTATGCGCGCACCGTGCGGGCATCATTGTTGCTCGTGTCTCCGACGCGAGTCTTCCCGCCACGGAGTGACGGGCAACTATGGGTTGCGGGCAAAGCCCGCGTTAAGGCAGAGGAGGCACTTCTACTCCACGAACGTAATTCTTAATTCTATCTTCTTACCGTCTCGCAGAATCGTCAGCGGCAGTTGTTCGCCGACTTTGTAGTTCAGTTTCAGGTGCGACTGAAACTGGCGGGAGTTCATGCGAATGGGTTCGCCGGCCGCGGCAATGAGAATATCCTTTTCGCGCAGTCCATCTGCGAAGGCCTGTTGTCCGCCCCGACCTTCTTTATTGATCCAGCGCGCTTCCAAAGCGGAGTCTGTTTGCGGCAGGCCGAGTTTTGCCAGTGCGTCACCTGTGACTTCGGGCAACCACACCTGCAAACGCGGCGGAGCGTTCCACATCGAGCCGCGCCAGGAAAAATCATTCTTCTTCCATCGCCGAGGGAATGTCGTTGTAGACCCAGAGATCCGTCTGAACGCCGTTGGCATCTTTCAGACGCTCGCGAAGATCATCCGCCTGCAGTGAACCGAAGGTCAGCTGCAATGCGACCAACGCCATGACCATCCATCGACCCATCATTTTCATTCTCCCCGATTCGGAACTGTTTCGAACCACACTTCGCAGGCATCGACTTTTACGCGGTCGGCGTTCGTAATACAATTCTGAACGTCGCTGAACCCGAGTGGTGTCCATTTCAGAATCGATTGGAAAGCATCATGCACATTGAAACAAATCGGCAGAAATCATTTCCTGCACGGCGCTTTGTTGTGGCTGTGTTCACGATAGTGTTTCTCCTCGTCGCTTCGTGGGTGACCAGCGAGAGCCTTCGCGCGGCAGACGAGAGTCAGAAAGCAACAACGGAAAAAACCGACACGACCAAAGTCGCAAGCGACAAAGCATCCACCGCTGCTGCGAACCCGGATGAAAAAACCGAACCTCGCGAAGAGACGCCGTACCCTCAACTCATCGAAGCCACTCCGGCGGCTGGTTCGACCGACATAGATCCGAAACTGACAGAAATCCGGGTCACATTCGATCGAGACATGAGCGAGGGCATGAGCTGGACAGGCGGCGGTGATACGTTTCCAAAACTTCCTGACGGCGCAAAAGCGAAGTGGTCAAAGGATGGCCGCACCTGCACACTCCCTGTGAAGCTGGAGCCGGATCACGAATACAAGCTCGGCCTTAACAGCCTCAGCCACAACAACTTCCAGAGCAAATGGGGTGTGCCGCTGAAACCGATGCTCTACACGTTTCGCACGGCCTCTGAGGCAAAGTGAGACGCGTGACGGAACATTCGACAGCGGAAGTGCTCGATGGTCCAGGCCGAAATTTCGCGAATTCTCGGCGAGAGAGAACCCCTGGAAAAACCGGGGGTGACTTGATTCCAGGGAATTGCTTACACTTCGGCAATTGTTGCCGCAGAAAGCAGGTGGGAGCATCTTCAAACGGTACGCGGCACAAACTTCGATGAGGATTTTCTAGTGGACGGAGTAGCAGGGATGCATATTACGACCTCTCGCCAGTCGCGGGCGCGGGCTGGTTTTCGATCGGCCATCATGATTCTGGCAGCAACGGCTTGCGGATTCGGGTCAGCCTTGACCGCGGAAGCTCAAGCTCCGAAACCGACGGCAGAACAATTGCTCAAAGGGTACAAGCCGGCGCAGAAGGATGTCGAATACGACACTCCGGACGCGGCCGAAATGGCCAAATGCAGCCTTGCACTGGAAAAAGGCAGCTATGTCATCACCAACCCGGCTGGTCAGGTGCTGCGGCGCTTTACCGATTCCAACGGCGACAGTGCTCCGGACATGTTCCGCTACTATCACATGGGTCTGGAAGTTTACCGCGAAGTCGACACAAACGGGGACGTAAAAGCCAAGAAGAACATGCGTCCCGACCAGTATCGCTGGATGAACTGGGGTGGCACGCGCTGGGGACTGGACGAAGATGAAGACGGGCGCATCGACAGCTGGAAAATTCTTTCCGCTCAGGAAGCCGCGCGCGTCGCGATCGAAGCCATGGCCAGTGGCGATCTGGCAAGACTGAATACTGTGCTGCTGAATGAAGCGGATATTCGTTCGCTGCGACTGCCGGCTGAGATGACAAAGAAGTTACAGGACGCAGTGAGTGATGTACCGAAGAAAGTGCAGGCGTCGCTGTCAAATTCGAAAGTGCTGAATAAAAACAGCGTCTGGGTGCGCTTTGATCCACCGCTCCCGGGCATGATTCCTGGCGAAGAACTGGGGGCAGCGAGAGATATCATCGTCTACGAGAATGCGATGGCAACGGTGCAGAATGGTGAAAAATACGATCTGATTTCGATTGGCGAATTGGTTCAGATTGGTGACGTCTGGAAGCTGGCCCAGATTCCAGCGCCTGTGGATACGACCGGCAAGACTGTCGTGTCCGTCGGCGGTGTGATGATGCAGCCGAGGCTGGGGGAAAATATTGACCTGTCTGAGGGCGGGAGTGCGGGAGAAATGTCGGCTGAAATGCAGAAACTGCTCGCCGAACTGCAGAAAATTGATGAAGCCAGTCCGAAACCTGACGCTCCTGCGCAGGCCTTTGCCGACTACAATGTCGCTCGTGCGAACCTGAGTGAGAAGCTGGTCGCTGCCGCAAAGGATGATGAATCGCGTCAGCAGTGGATTCAGCAGTTCACCGACAGTCTGTCAACGGCGACGCAGTCTGGACTGTATCCTGAAGGATTGCCGCGACTCATCACACTTCAGGATGCGGTCAAGAGCAACGAAACGCTGCTGGGCTATGTTTTCTATCGCCGTCTGATGGCCGAGTACGCAGTCCGTCTGAAAGATGACGACAAGGCAAAAACTCCAGCCGATGGCGCCAAGCTGCGTGAGTCAACTCAGAAATGGTGGTTCGAACAGCTCGAAGCATTCGCCCGCAAATGGCCTCAGTCAGAAGATGCTCCGGATGCTGTGGTGCAACTGGCGATCAGTTATGAACTGATGGGACGTCTGGACGATGCCAAAGCCTGGTACGAGCAGCTTGCCAAAAACTATCCAAAGACCGATGCAGGCGTGAAGGCTCAGGGCGCTCTGCGTCGTCTGACACTAACGGGCAATAAACTGACACTGTCCGGAAAGTCCCTCTATCAAAAAGACCTTTCGTCCGCACAGTACGACGGCAAGGTTCTGCTGGTCGTATTCTGGGCTTCTTATGCTCAGCCATTCACCGCCGATCTGCCGGCAATCAAGACTGTCTATGACAAATACAACGAGGATGGATTTGAGATTATGGGCGTAAATATGGACGGCGATCTGAGCGCCCTCCCCGCCTATCTGAAGCAGCACGGAATCACGTGGCAGAGTCTGCGGGAAGCACCTAAAGAAAACGGAATGCAGCCTGGCGACTTTGGATACGGGATTGTATCGGTCCCTACGATGTTCCTTGTCAACAAGCAGGGCATCGTGGAAGGCGGCATCACAACAGCCAATCTGGATTTCGCAGTGGATGCGCTGCTGAAAGGGAAAAAACTGGAATCGATCCAGTCACCGGATGCAGAGTCAACTCCCAGCACCGAAAACACAACGGCGGAAAAACCAAAGGCTCGCAGCTGATGTTCTCTCTGTCGTCATGACGAACCACTCACCGAAGCCCGGCATCCAGGAGATGCCGGGCTTTTTCTACACCCTGCGTCCAATGGCGTGGACTTAAGGCGAGCGGGGGATGTAAATCCCCTGATGCGTTCATTTATGTCACCACGAGCCTGTTTCTGATTCTCCTTGAGGATGAGTCATCAGCCTGCTCCACTGTGTGCTTCCTGAGCGATTTTCTTTTCAAAAGACGCATCGCGGCCACGCGATCGGTTTGGAGTCATGTTAGATTTATGATTCCCAACCAGCAGCGTGCGTCATTCCAGCCGAGGAAGCTTTATGTTTCTCCGTTCGATCGTTTCTGTGATTGTCTGTCTGTTTCTGGTTGAAGTCTCACTGTTCGATGTCTCTCGCGTGACGGCGGCGGATCTCGCGTCTGATCTGACACCGATGATTGAAGCACATCCGGGCGAGGTCGGCGTCTTTATTCGTCACCTGAAGACCGGTGAACAATTTGCCTGGCGAGCCGATACTGTGCAGCCAACCGCCAGCCTGATCAAACTTCCCGTAATGGAGACCGCCTACCGCATGGCAGATCGCGGTGAACTGGATCTTTCAAAGCAGCTCACGCGGACTGATGCCGACAAGGTGCCGGGATCGGGGATTCTGACGGATCACTTTACACCCGGGCTCATGTTGCCGGTCAGCGACACGATCCGACTGATGATTCGGTACTCGGACAATACGGCGACGAATCTTGTCGTCGATCAGGTCGGGCTGCCAACCACAGCCGCCACCATGGAATCGCTTGGGTTTCCGCACACCCGACTGAACTCGAAAGTCTATCGCGGAGACACATCGATCTCCCCCGAACAAAGTAAACTATATGGACTGGGCAGCTCAACGGCCCGCGAAATGGTCGACCTGCTGGAGCAGATTCACGCGGGCACCGTGGCTTCGGAAGAATCCTGCAAGGCCATGTTGGAGCATTTACTGGCGTGCGATGACAAAGCCATGCTCGTCAGGGAGCTTCCTGCAGGCACAAAGGATCAGGCCGGAGCATGTCTTGTTTCGACAGGCGAACGCGCGGGCAAGCGATTGATCGTGGTCGTTCCTGGCTCGGCGGCCTCTGAATCTCGCTACACCGATTCGCGAAACCTGTATCGCTGGGGATGGAGGCAACTGGCAGCAACCGCTGAGTAGTGTAGCGGCGAAGCCGCCCTGCCACAGGGCAAGGCTTCCGCGGAATGCCCCAGATGAAATACGTAGCGCAGCCTGCAGACTGAAATGGATGCCGGTAATGATTGCGACGTCAATGCTTGATTTTGGAGTAGGCCGGACCAAGCGAAGCGCAGTTCCGGCAATTGCCAGAGACCTGCCGGAACAGCGCTTCGCTTGGTCCGGC
>JANOUN010000398.1:0-3197 GCA_031416875.1 Planctomycetota bacterium
AGGTGCCACGATCGGGATATGAATGCAACCGCAGGGCAGCGACTCATGCGCTGGGAATTCGTACCTGCGAGTTGACTTATTCGAGTGCTCGTCGGTGTCTGCCTGTGAGTTACCAGCAACCGCGCAGCATTCGTGGGCATGCTTGTGGCTGGGGCATTGATCCGTGCAGGGCACATCGGCAGATTCTGCTGAATGAGAGCAGCAATCGCAACTCTCTGCGCCTCCATCCACACAGCAATAGGTGCCGTCCTTGTGGAAGCACAGATATCCGCCACATCCAAATCCAGAAAGGACTTGCGTGATCGACAGGATCAGAATTGTCAATGTGCGGATCATAATTATCTCAGTTCTGCTGACGTAAGTATCGAGTTAGTCGTCGCCGATCGGCCAGGAATTGCTGCTAACCCGGCAAACGGAACTCATCTTCTCTGGCTTCCATGACCAGCAGCGCAATCCGCCCGGTCGGCAGTTTGCAACTTTAATGAAGACGGACTGTCAGTCTTCATGCTTCGCTTCGAAGCCGAGTTCGTTCAACCACTTCGCCCGAGATTCAGCCTCTTCGTGGCTGCGGCATTCCAGATGCCTGATCTCCCGACAACGCAACTGAACGTCTGCATGGCCATCGTGAATATCCTGCTTAATCTCACAGCCAAGTCCCTTTCCGATCGCTACAAACTCCTTCGCCTCGGATCCGTTCTCGAAGTGCTTGACAATCCAGTCCTTCGCATGGAACTGGAGAATCTCCACGCCCTCGTGAGCGTGTTCGTGCCCTTCCTCAGCGCCGTCAGCATGCAGCGTTTCGAATCCGGATTTGGTGAGCCAGCCCTGCCACTGATGGACCAATTCATCGGAAGCGACTGTAAGTTCTGTCCATTTCGGCTGCTGATACGTCACGTCCATATGTCCATCGTGATTCTCAGGTGTTGCTTTGCAGCCGATCTTTTTCAAGGCGTCAATATGGGCATTCCCCTTTGCCGCATCTTCGAATTCCATCGTAGTCGGCTTGACCATCCGAAACGCAATCACGAATTGCTTGTCTTCAGCGGCCGAAGCCAGTGTCGGCAACAGCACCGCCGTGACTGCCAGGGCCAATAGACGGCTCATAGAATGCAACTTCATCATCTTCTCCTCAAAACAGGAACCAGGTAAACGCCGCACAATAATCAGTCGCAGGAACAGTTTCCTGCGACTGGGCCTGTACGGCAAACAGTTAGTGAGCATGACCGCTGTGCTGATCGACTTTGGTTTCACAACCGAGTTTTTTCAGCATGTCGATCGTTCCTCCGTGTGATGAAGTGTGAACTTGCGGGGAATGCGACATCTCTTCATGCGGTTCAACCAGTGCCACCTCGGAATGTGCTGCGGTGACTACCCGTTGCGCAGCCTTCAGTCCAAACAACCAGAACAGCGCGGGATGGACGAAGAAATCCAGAAGTGTCGAACTTATGACACCACCCAGTATCACAGTCGCGACAGGATACAGGATCTCTTTACCCGGCTCGCCAGCCGATAACACCAACGGCACCAGACCGATGCCGGCAGTCAGAGCCGTCATCAGTACCGGAGCCAGTCGCTCCAGCCCTGCGCGAATAATCATGCTGTGAGTCCATGTCTCGCCTTCGTACTTCACGAGATGCAGATAGTGGTTCAGCAGCAGAATTCCGTTGCGCGAAGCAATTCCAGCGAGTGAGATGAAACCCACCATGCTGGCAATCGTCAGTGTCTGGCCTGTCAGCACGAGGGCCGCAACGGAACCGATAAATGCCATGGGCAAAGCGGCCATCACCTGCAGACTCAGATTGACCGAACGAAACATCGTGAACAACGTCAAAAAGACGCCAACCATCGACACCAGAAACAGAGCTCCCAGAATTCGGCTGGCTTCTTTCTGGCTCTGAAACTGTCCGCCATATTCGACGAAGTATCCTGGCGGCAACGTGGCCGCGATCGGAGCCAGCTTTTTCTGGATGTCATTGACAACATCGACGACTCCGCGGCCGGAGACATTGCTCTGCAGCACGATTCGACGCCGTACGTTTTCACGATTGATCGTGTTTGGGCCGCCGGATTCATAGATCTCAGCAATCGACTCCAGCGGAACCTTCCCGCCCTCGGGGAGATCAATACTCAGCCGACGCAGCGACTCAACGTTCTCGCGATAGTTATTGTCAAAACGCACGACCAGATCAAACGTACGCTGGCCGTCCAGAATTTCGGAGACCACCACTCCGTTCAGTGCAGTTTCGATGTAGTCATTCACCTGCTGAGCTGTCAGTCCGTTCAGTTGCAGCTTGTCTCGTTTTAGTTCGATGCGCAGCTGAGAAATGATCACCTGCGGTTCCAGCATCACGTCCGCGATGCCTGGGACGCTCTTAATGGCCTGTTCCATCTCCTGAGCCTTACGACGCAGCAGGTCGAGGTCATCGCCGTAGATTTTGATCCCGATCTGAGCCTTCACACCGGAGATCATGTGCGAGATCAGATGGGAAATCGGCTGCTCAACCGCCGACACGACACCTGGAATATCGGCCATTGCTTCACGGATCTCATCAAGCTGTTCCTCCCGGTTTCGTGTCGAAGTTGGATCAAAATCTATGATCAGTTCGCTGGTATTGACGCCTTCGGCATGTTCATCCAGCTCCGCACGCCCGGTTCGGCGTCCGGCGCGGATGACATCCGGAACCTTCATCAGGCGCTGTTCACAGCGCGATGCAATTTCGTTCGACACCTTCAGTGACGTCCCCGGAGGCAGAACCACGTTTAACTGTATGGTACCCTCGTTGAACGGCGGCAGAAAGTCGCGTTCGAGGTTGAGTACAAACACAGCCGAGACTGCAACGGCAAGTACCACAACGGCCAGATTGAATCGGGGAAACGCGAGACTGAATCGGATGACCTTTTCGGCCACCGCCTTCAGGAATCGAAGCAGGAAACCGTCTTTTTCGTGACCTGCCAGTGCGGAACCGCCCAGCAAATAGTACGACAGCACGGGTGTCACTGTCAGCGAAACCAGCAGCGACGCCATGATCGATACGATATAAGCGATGCCCAGCGGCATGAAGAGCTTGCCTTCCATGCCGGTCAGAGCGAACAGCGGGATGAATACGAGACAGACGATGATCGTGCTGAACACGATCGAGTTGCGGACTTCGGTGCTCGCCTGAAACACAACGAGTAGAGTCGATTTGGGATTCGGA
>JANOUN010000399.1:0-5904 GCA_031416875.1 Planctomycetota bacterium
GAGCGGCTCTGGCATCAGACGATCGCACCGTGCGACTCTCTGCCGCATTGCTGATTTCGCGGATGAACGATGATCATCGCAACGCACTGGCGAAGGCTCTGGCAAAAAATCCGCGGGCCCTGATGTGGTTTCATTTGGGACGCTGCCTGCGTTCGCCGCTGCAAAGCGCACCTGCAGCGGCAGTCGCGGCGGACGTCCTTGTGTCCGCGACATCGTCGAGCGAAGATCGCTGCGACGCGGCGCGCATTCTCCAAATGACGCTGGGAGACGTTGGCCCTGTCAAGGATCGACCAGTGATGTTTGATGGCTATGCACCAAGGTTACCGCTGGCGTCCCTTGAACGTGAAATCAATCCGATCATGACCAAGGTCGCGGCGGCGTTTCCGACCGGTGATGCGCATCTGGATCACGAATTGATTCGCCTGATCGCCATGACAACACCGTTCAATCGCGAATTGTTTGGGCGGCTGCTGGCGAGCATCACTGATTCCACACTTCCGGCAGACGATATCCATCGCCTCGCAGCGATCAGCCAGTTTGACATCGAGCGTTCCTATGATGAAAGCATGGCGACCGCAAAAGCCCTGGTGGGCATCGACATCAAGATCCGCAGGTATGGACTGAAGCAGGACACGAACTGGGATGATCGCATCGGCGAACTTTACAACGCGCTCTGCAAAGTCGATCCGGCGATGCCCACGCTGCTGGCCGAACAGCCAGGCTTTGGCGAACCGGGGCATGTGCTGTTCCTGACTCAGGTATCGCAGGCAGCCATGCCCAAAGCCATTGAAGGACTGGTAAAAACGATGCAGTCGGATCCTGAATACAAATGGTCAAATGACGTCGTCTTCATCATCGCTGAATCCACTCAACCCGAACATCTTGCTCTGCTTCGCGCACAACTCGACAATCTCTCCGTACGCGACTCCGTGCTGATCACCATCGCCGACAAGGCCACGAAAGAGGACCGTGAGATTCTGCTTTCCGGCCTGGAATCACCTCAGTTCAACGCGGTGGAAGCCTGCCTGAAGGCTCTGGTCAAACTGCCACGGAGTAACGATGCGGCCGAACAGTTCCAGCTGCTGGCTGCGGCCAGACGGCTTGTCAATGACAAACGCGAGTTTCAGTTACGTGAGATTGCCATGCGACTGCTGCAGAATAACACGTCGGAGGCGATTCAGTTCGAGTTCGGCGAAGACGGGTATCGCCTTCAGCCGGAATCCATGCAACTGTGGCAGACGAGGCTGGAACAACGATATCCTGACTATCACCCGCCGCAGACGTCTGATGTGGCTCAAAAGGTTTTGCTGAGTCTGGATACGATCGACTGGAACGCCGGCAATGCCGACAACGGACGACGTCTGTTTGAACGGCTTGCCTGTGCCCGTTGCCACGGCGGACGTCAGGCGCTGGGGCCGGATCTCAAGGGTGTGACGAAACGATTCTCTCGCCGCGATCTGTTCGCATCGATCGTGGAACCCAATCGAGATATCTCACCCCGCTATCAGACAACGTCGATCGAGACAAAGGCCGGTAAAGTTTACACCGGCCTGATCGTCTATGAATCTGTCGATGGCCTGTTGCTGCGCGACGCCGAACACAAAACCTATCGGATTGAAGCCTCCGATATGGAAAACAAAGTGCTCCAGCGCAACTCGTTGATGCCCGCAGGATTGCTCAAGGACACTCAACCCGGCGACCTCGCCGATCTCGATAAGTATTTGCAGGGCTTGTAGACTCCAGGATCGTGAGCGGCAAGGCGCTAGCGGGGTGTTGATTTAAGGTGGGATAAGCTTCCAGCTTGTCAGGTTTCTCAAAAAGCACTGCGTTTTCATGCAGCGAAGGCAAGCTGGAAGCTTACCCCACGTAGAATTCAGATTAAATCAACACCCCGCTAGCCGCCGGTGTACATTACAGAAGCACCTGAAAAAAACGGCGGCTAGCGCCTTGCCGCTCACAAGAACAGAGGTATTCAGACAGACTCCCAGGACTGAAGTTGCTGTGGAAAACGGTCACAAAAAGACGTCGCAGATTTTAGTCGCCGAGTTTCTGCTTGCAAACTCCAGTTCGTCGCGACTTGCTGCGCGGTCGATGCTCGATGAAGCTGAAGCGATGCTGAGGGCGGTGGTGGCTGATATCGCCAGGCTCCCGAATATCGAGGTGACGGTGTTGCTCAGTGCAGAGGCCGCAGCACGATTTGCAGAATCGCACATCTGCTGTGCGCCGGATTGTCGGAACCACGTCCTCATTCATCGCGGGGAACTGCAGCCAGACGAATTGCCGACCATCCTGTGCCCGCAGTCACAGCAGGCCGCGTTCGACGCGGTGCTGCTGATTGCGCCGGAATGCGATGGTGTGCTGGTGTCGCTGCTGAAGGCTCTGGAAGCCTCGGATGCGCTGCCAATGCTGAGTCTCAATCTGGACTGGCGGCTGGCGGAGATCTTTGCAGACAAACGCATGACGGATGTGTGGCTGCGGAACCATGGTATTGCCACGATTTCGACGCGGACAATCGATGACACGACTGCCGATCTGCTGCGAGGAACGCTGCCACAGGATTCAGGCACAGGAAAAGTGACCGACATTCATCGTGCGATCATGGATCACCTTGCCGTGCTCAAACCGCGAGACGGTGCCGGAGCAGACGGCGTTCGAATCGTGCGTTTCAATCATCGGTTGTTTCAGGATTTGCCGCAACAGTCCTCGCACAATGATCGCTGGATTCTGCAACCATTCATGCCTGGTGTGGCCTGTTCTGTCGGTTTTATCGGCGGTGATGAAAGCGGCCCGACGACGATCCTGCCGCCCGCTCGGCAGAACATCCTGGTGTCAGACGGCATGATGTCATATCACGGCGGACAGATTCCATGTGAGTCCGCGATCGCATCCCGCATCGCGCCCGTGGCAGAAAAAATTGCGGTCGCGCTGGGCTCGTTTAATGGCTACCTGGGCGCGGACCTGCTTGTTGATCTTGCGGTCCCCGAAGGTGCGGAAGGATCTGTTCGTGTCGTGGAAATCAATCCCCGCCTTTGCACCAGCTACGTGGGATATCAGGCACTGGCGGAAGACAATCTGGCGGCGTGGATGCTGCATCTGCACGCCCACAGGACAATTCGCTGGAAGGCAGGCGTTGTCACATTTTCTGCAAACGGCGAAACCCGTTTCACCTCCACACCAACGGTGTAATCGCTGCTACCATACACGATCATGAATCCAGCATCCGACACGTCCGCACAGCCGATGATCCGCATTCGTGGTGCGCGGACTCACAATCTTCGCAATCTCGACGTCGATCTGCCTTCCGGACAACTGATCGTGATGACGGGCGTCAGTGGATCCGGCAAGAGTTCCCTCGCATTCGATACGCTCTTCGCCGAAGGTCAGCGACGGTATCTGGAAAGCGTATCGGTCCGGACTCGCGCACTTCTGCGTCAACTGCCGCGTCCCGACGTCGATGATATCACTGGACTCGCGCCGACGATCAGTGTCGATCAGCGAGTTTCCTCAGTTCCTGCCCGGAATACGCTCGCAGTCACAGCGGAGATTCATGATTTCCTGCGGCTGCTGTATGCACGTGGCGGGACGGCCCATTGCACTGGCTGTGGTCGTCCGGTGCAGCGACAGTCGGTTGATCAGATTCTGCAGCGCACGTTGCTTCTGCCTGAGCGGACTCGGCTGATGATTCTGTCGCCCATGGTGCGAGGCCGACGTGGCGGGCATCGCGAGATTCTGGAGCGGATCGCCCGCAATGGCTTTGTCCGCGCGAGGATTGACGGTGATGTGGTGGACATCGCCGAAGCGATCTCACTTGATGCAAAGAAATCTCACACGATTGAAGCGATTGTTGATCGCATTGTGCTGAAGGATGGCATCGCACCGCGGCTGCGGGAATCGATCGAGCTGGCGTGCCGGGAAAGCGATGGCACATGCATCATCAGTCATGAAGCCGACGGACAATGGATCGGAAAACTCTACAGCACTCGCTTCAGTTGCCCTGACTGTGATCTGAATTTTGAAACTCCCGAACCGCGAAGTTTCAGTTTCCATTCCCCTTGGGGAGCGTGTCCGGAATGCACGGGGCTTGGTGTTCAGGGAGTTGTCGATCTGGAACACGAAATTGCCACGTTCTATCATCAGCCGTGCGCGACGTGCCGGGGCTCAAGGCTTCAGCCGTTTCCGTCTGCCGTGACGTTTCTGTCGATGACGATCGGTCAGTTTTCGCAGCTGAGTGTCGCCGATGCGTTGCAGACCGTAGACGGCTGGATCAGGAATGTGGCGGATGCCAGCCGTTCGACAGGAGACTCGCCTTCCCGGAATGCAGCGGCAGGAATTGCGATATCCCAGGAATCGCGGCTGGTTGCGGATCGCACATTGCCGGACATACGAGCCCGCCTGAAATGTCTGGATGATGTCGGCATCGGATATCTGACGCTCGATCGTCCCGCGCGCACGCTGTCGGGCGGAGAATTTCAGCGTGCCCGACTGGCGGCGGCACTCAGTTCGCCGATTTACGGCGCATGTCTGGTCCTCGATGAACCGACTGCCGGTCTGCACCCCCGGGACACGCAGCGGCTGCTGAAAACACTCTGCCGACTGCGGGATGCCGGAAGTACCGTCGTCGTGGTCGAACACGACGGAGACATCATTCGTGCGGCCGATTGGTTGATTGATCTTGGCCCCGGCGCTGGCGCGGATGGAGGCCGATTAATGTTCGCCGGCACACCGGCAGACGCGATACAGCACGCCCAATCGCCAACCGGCGACTATCTGCGCGGCACGCTCCCGACAGTCGAAGCGTCTCGCGCGGGCCTCAAATCCTCATCGCGGAAACTCACGATTCGCAACGCCCGGCTCAACAATCTGAAAAACGTGACGGTTGATCTGCCACTGGATTGTCTGGTCTGCGTGACGGGTGTCAGCGGTTCAGGCAAGAGTTCACTCATCACCGACACGCTGCTGCCGATCGTAACCGCAGCGGTGATTCAACAGCGCGACGTCGCCACAGCCGCAGCCGACGCGCGATGTGACGGTGTCGATGGCATGGAGCAGATTCAGCGCGTGGTCTCACTGGATCAGAGTCCGCCGGGACGATCATCACGTTCGTGTATTGCGACGTTGTGCAATGTCTGGAACGACGTGCGTCGGTTGTTCACGAAGACACGTGAAGCGCGTGCTCGTGGATTCTCTTCGCAATACTTCAGCTTCAATTCCGGCGAGGGGCGGTGCAGCGAATGTCGCGGTTCGGGAACCCGCAACGTCCGTATGAGTTTCCTGGCAGATGCGGTGGTGCCTTGTCCAACCTGTCACGGCTTACGATTCAGCGCGGCCGTTCGGTCCATTCGTTTTCGAGATCGCTCCGTCGCGGACATTTTGAAGATGCGCGTCGATGAAGCGTCGGAGTTCTTTCGGGAGTTTCAGAAGCTGCACAGCGTGCTCGATACGTTTCGAAGCGTCGGCCTGGGATACTTAACGCTCGGACAGCCCGCCACGACCTTTTCCGGCGGTGAGGCTCAGCGGGCAAAATTAGCCTCTGAGCTGGCGGCACCGACAGCGCAGCACACGTTGTATTTGCTCGATGAACCGACCAGTGGCCTGCATCCGGCGGATGTTGCATGCCTGATGAGCCATCTTCGACAGCTGGTGAACAGTGGCCACAGTATGGTCGTGATCGAACACAACCCCGACGTCATTCGTTGCAGCGACTGGATCCTGGATATCGGCCCCGACAGTGCGGACCAGGGTGGCCAGATTGTTTTTGCAGGCCCCACCCACGCGTAGTCCGAGGCCCGCAGCAGCCAGGATCTCGTGCTCTGTCACTCTTGCTTTGATGGATCGGGTGGCCGGGGCTGGACTGAGCGGAGCGAAGGAAGCCCCGGGGTTTCGGGCTAGCGCCCTCCAACCCCG